>DQGF01000447.1:9641-16774 GCA_003525045.1 Pseudomonas sp.
ATTCGCGATGCGCTCGCCAAGCTCGCACCCGCCGCGCCGGCTGACCCCGCTGCTTTGCAAACGTTATTTGTCAGCGCCTTGGCCGCTGCGACTCGCGCCAGCGCCAATGTCCTGGCGCCCGCGCTCACCAGCACGGGAATACTGCCGCTGCCTGCCACAACGATCGCGCAGTTGCTCGCGCAGACGAATGGCGTGGACCCGACACAATTCCAGCCGCTGGTGGACGGGCTCACGCGCGTCGCGAAGGCAGCCGCGTTGTTCAATGCACTAAGACCGACTGCGTCGACCTTTTCGTTCCTGATACAGAACGCGACCTCGTTCAACTGGTTGAACCCGGCCGCGCTGCCGCTGTCCCCACCTGCCGGCACTCTCTATCTTCCCTTCGAACGGCTGCTACAGGCGCTGCAACTCAACCGCCGCCAGACGGCGAGCGCGCCCAGATTGTTCGATGTGTTGGGCAGTTGGGTGCTCGCGTTGCCCGCTGACGTGGCCGGCGCCATTGGCAATGAGGCAGGCGCCCTGGCCGCAGCCCTGAATACGAGCATCACTGATCTTACCGTCCTGGCCAACGCACTGGCGGCGAAGACGCCCACTCTGAATGTGGGCACCCAGGCCGGAACGCTCGCCGACATGGGCATGCTCACGGCGATCGGCACGGCGCTCGACGCAACGGCGCATTATCACATCGGGTCTGCCGCGCTGCTTCAACTGGCAGCCGCGCCGCCGACCGTCGAGTCCGCATCTGCCGCCATGGGCATCTTCCAGTCCCTTTACGCCCCTTCGGCATGGCTTTGCGCCGTGCAGCCCGTGGAAGACAAACTGCGCGAACTGCGCCGCGATGCCTTGGTGGCTTACCTCATCGGTCCAGGGCCGGCCGTCGCGCTGACGCCGCCGCTGCTCAGCAGCGACGATATTTTCAATTACTTTCTCATCGACCCTGGAATGTGCGCGTGCGGCATCACGACGCGACTGCTGGAGGCATCGCTGGCCGTGCAGCAATTCGTGCAGCAATGCTTCCTCGGCCTGGCCGCTGGCGTCTCGGTGGATTCGAGCGTCGATCCGGGCTGGAACCAATGGCCGTGGATGAGCCAGTTCAGGCTCTGGCAGGCCAACCGCCAGGTGTTCCTGTACCCCGAGAACTATCTGCTTCCCGAGCTGCGCACCGAGCGGTCGCCGTTCTTTTTCGAGCTCGAGAACGAACTCAAGCAAAGCAACTGCGACACCGATGCGACCACTGCGGCGTTGGAGAACTATGTGCGCAAACTGGTAGAAGTCAGGAACCTGACCGTCGCCGCGCACTATCGCGAGACTCGCGCCGACGGATCCCGGGTATTGCATGTGTTCGCGCGCACCCGCGGCGCGCCGCCGAAGTGGTACTACCGCCGCCGCGCCGAGGGATCGCCAGGCAGCGGAGTCTGGAGCGCATGGCAGGCGCTGAACCTGGATATCGCGTCGGATCAAGTCGTGCCGCTGGTGTGGGACCAGCGACTGCATCTGGTCTGGCCGATCTTCAAGCAGACTTCGGAGAAGGCAGGCACCCAAAGCATACCGACGTCCAATAACGGGGCGCCAACGCCCTCTTCCGCACCGGCAGCCAAAAAATTCTGGTCCATCGAATTCGCGATGAGCGAGTTGAGTGCGGGGCAATGGCAGGCCAAGCGCATCTACGCCGAAAAAAGTTATGTCCAGACCGATAACCCGGCGCTCGACTTCACCTTCCGCGCCTTCGCGGACGCGCAGTCGACTCTGCAACTGGAGGTCTACCTGAGTGTGCATTGGGTCAACTATGGCACCTGGTCCAGTGTCCTGGTATGCACCGGCCAGTTGCCCATGCCGGATTCAGCGCTGAACGTTTATTCGCAGAACTCTCTGCCCGCCGCCTCTGCCGTCGATCTGTCCCAGGAACCCAGCTACGCGCTCATCACGCAAAAATACCAGTTTCCGAACACCTTGGTGACGGCCGCCAACTACAGGTTCCGGGGCCAGGATCTATGCAGCTACGGTCCCCATCCGGGGCCGGTCAACCCCCTGACGGTGCTGGCCCTGGCCGCAAGCCACAGCGCCCCGGTGGCACTGACCCTGCTGGACACCATCGACAGCCAGCGTGTCGTGGTTCCGATGCAGGACCGGGTGTTCGATTCCGCGGATCCGTTCTTCGCCGCCGATTCGTCGCGAACGTTCTTCGTCTTCCCGCATTACTACACCGTGTCCAGCTCGCCGCAGGAACTCGACGATCTCGCCTACATCCCGCAGTGGACGACGAGCTATGCGTTTACCCCTTTCTATCACCCCTACGCGCGTACATTCCTTCGCGAACTGGAGATTGGTGGCACCGACCGGCTGATGTTGCGCAAGCTGCAGATCGATCCGCAAACGGTACGCGGACAGGGCAATTTCGACTTCGCGACAGCGTACCAACCGCAACCCCCGGTCATGACACCCTATCCCCAGGAGGAAGTCGATTTCAGCGTATCGGGTGCGTACTCCCTCTACAACTGGGAGCTTTTCTATCATGCGCCGATGTTCGTGGCCACGCAGTTGATGCGCAACCAGCAACACGAGCATGCCATGCAATGGCTGAAGTACATCTTCGATCCGACCGACCCGAACCCCGCGCCGGTACCGGGACACTTCTGGCGCACACGGCCGTTCTACGAAATGAATGCCGACAATTGGCTGGCACAGCAGATCCAGCACATCCTGGCGACACTGGCGGCCAATGCACAGCAAGGCACCTCGGACCCGGACACCGCCGCCGCGCTCCAGGACTGGCTGGCGCACCCTTTCGATCCCCACCGCATCGCCCGGTTGCGCATCGGCGCGTACGCCAAGGCGACTGTCATGAGGTTCCTCGACAACCTCATTGCCTGGGGTGACTCGCTGTACGCCCAGTACACCATGGAAAAGGTTGCACAGGCCGAGCAGCTCTATGTTTTCGCCAACCTGATCCTGGGCCCCCGGCCCGAGCAGGTGCGCCTGCGCGACGGCGATTTCGCCACCAGGCCGGACGCCACGACCTACGCCGCCATCCAGGGCGCATTGGACGAATTCTCCGATGTGCTGGTCGCCATCGAGAATGTGATCGCGGCGCCGACCCCGGCGCTGGAAACCCTCGACGCCGTGAGCGAGGCTGCGGACCTGCCGCAGATATCCACGCTGTTTTTCTGCATACCGCCGAACGATCAGCTGCTGGCCTATTGGGACACGGTCGCCGACCGCCTGTACAAGATCCGCCATTGCCTGAACCTGCAGGGCGTTGCCCAGCCGTTGCCGCTGTACGCCCCGCCGATCAATCCTTTGCAACTGATGGGAGGGCAAGCCGCTTACGGCACCGGAACGATCGGTGCAGCAGCGGCATTCACGCCGGTGTACCGGTTCCCCGTCTACTTGGAACGCGCCCTGGAGTTGACCAACGATGTGCGCTCCTACGGCGCTAGCGTGCTGGCGGCATTGGAAAAAAAGGATGCCGAGGCGCTCGGCGTGTTGCGCGCCAATCAGGACATCGACATCCAGACGCGGCTGCTCGACATCAAGACCCGGGCTGTGGCGGAGGCCGAGGGCCAAGTCACGGCCCTGCAGAATCAGAAAGCCACGGTCCAGATTCGCCACGACTTTTATGCAGGCATCGAATTCATGAATGCATGGGAAGTTGCGGCGAGTGCAATGCAGATCCAGGCAGCGATTATCAATGGCATGGCGGTGCCACTGGACCTCACCGCGAGCGTCGCCCACCTGACTCCGGAAATGACCTTCGGCGCGACGGGTTGGGCAGGCAGTCCGACCTCGCTGGTCAAAGTAAGCGGCGACCAGGTGGCGGCATCGCTCGCGTCCTCGGCAAGCGCCCAGCGCGCAATTGCCGGCGTCATCAACGAGGTCGCTGGAATGACAGCGACCCTGGGCGGCTACCAGCGCCGCATGGACGAATGGAACTTGCAAAAAGATCTCGCCGCCGCGGAGCTGATTCAGCTCGACAGCCAGATCGCCACGGCCAACGATCGGCTGGTGATGGCCAACAGCGAAGTCGACCTGCAGACGCGACAGATCGCCAACGCCCGCGCCGTAGGCGATTTCCTGAACGAAAAATATACGAACGAGCAGTTGTACGACTGGATGCTGACGCAGCTCACGACTGTGCACACACAGGCCTACCAGCTTGCCTTCGCCCACGCCCAGCAGGCCCAGGCCGCCTATCAGTACGAACTCGGCAGCCAGGACTCCTTCGTCCAGTTCGGTTACTGGGATACCCAACTTAAAGGGCTCACGGCCGGGGAAAGCCTGCTCTTCGATTTGCGCCGGATGCAGGCCCGATACCTGCAAGCCAATACGCGCGAGATCGAGCTGGTCAAGCATGTCTCGCTGGCGCTGACGCAGCCCGTAGCCCTTGTGCAATTGCTCCAGACGGGCATTTGCGACGTCGCACTGGACGAATCGCTGTTCGATCGCGATCACCCCGGACAGTATTTCCGCCGGCTGCGTTCGGTTGCACTCACAGTGCCGTGCGTCACCGGTCCCTACAGTGGCGTCAACGCCAACTTGACACTCGCGCAGGCCAAAGTTCGCGTGCAGCCGCCAACTGCGCCGTACACACCTGCACTGGCGCGGGATGCGGCCACGGCCCCGGCGTTTGCGGCCAGCCTGCCTGCTGCCACTGCCAGCATCAGCACGAGTCATGGCCAGAACGATGCGGGCCTGTTCGATGTGAACCTGCACGACGAGCGCTGGTTGCCATTTGAAGGCCAAGGTGCAATCAGTACATGGACCCTGGAGCTCGATCCTCGCGACAACGGCTTCGATGTCTCCACCATCACCGACGTCGTCCT
Source organism: Pseudomonas sp. (assembly GCA_003525045.1). Classification (GTDB taxonomy): domain Bacteria; phylum Pseudomonadota; class Gammaproteobacteria; order Pseudomonadales; family Pseudomonadaceae; genus Aquipseudomonas. The sequence goes on from DQGF01000447.1 coordinate 14,462, forward strand.
GCACTTACACTATTCAGCGCGCTCGGCGGGTGGTGACCCACAGGCGGTACGCCAGGCGCTCAAGCCTTTGGGCCCGCGGCAGTTTCTCCTGAGCGTGCGCAGCAGTTTCAGCGACGCCTACTACGCCTTTTTCAATCCCGCCGATCCCGAGGCCACGCAGCAGGTGCTCACGTTGCCACTGCTGGCCAATGTCTTCCCGTTCTCAAATCTGGGCGCGGCATCCATCACCGATATTTCGATCAACATGATGCTGACCGAGGTGCCGCCAGCCGGCACCCAGATCGCCAACGCCACGTTCGGGCCAACCGGCGGCACCTCTATTTCCGTGTCAATCAGCCAGGTGCCGCCAGCGTCTGGCGGCGGCCCCGTCGCGGCGCTTGGCGTCGTCACGGGCCAGTCAGGACAGCCTGGCTCCTTCACGATGAGCGTGCCCGAGTCCGGCATTGCGCCGGCGATCGCCATCACGACCAATGGACACGCACGCCTGGACGCCTCGCAGTACAACGACATCCTGCTGATCGTCAGCTACGAGATCGTCTGATGCTTAGCGACGCAGACATTCAGCGCATCGTTTCGCGCATCGTCGAAGGGTGCCAGCCCATCGCGGCCGGCACCTTTGGTTCGTACGCGGTCGGGCTCGCTCGCGAGGACAGCGACCTGGACGTGTTCGTCATCCAGCGCACTACACTTGCAAAGTCAGCGCGACGCAGATCGATCTGTCGGCATTTGTTCGGTGTCATGCACCCGCTCGACGTCCATGTGTTCACGCCGGAGGAGTTCGAGGCCGATGCGCGAGAGGAACTGTCATTCGCTTGGGTCATCGCGAAACAGGCCCGCGTGTACTATTGGACCGCGGAGGCGGCGATGCAGGTTCCGGCATTGCACGTGGCCGAAAACAAATTGAGAGCCAATGACTGAAGGCATTGCGCACGTGTAGTCCTGGAAACAGGCTATTCCCCCCAAGAAATTCACAGCATCCTGTGGGGTGCGGATGATTGGCCCGCTCCCTCAGCAAAGACGCCCCCAAAATCACCAGTCGATACAAACCTTTATGTCTGCTGACATGGGAGGCGTCTGAGTGAGAACGTCATTAGCGCAAATTAAGCCAGTTTGGAACGCTCGAACTCATGGCGACACAGCTCGCGTATCGCTTGCAGGCCTTGACGCTTGCCGTTTCAGGCGGCACCGAAATCTGCACTGTCAATATCAGGAAAAACAGGATCAACAAAGGAACGTAGTAGGCAAAAAGGCTTTTTATTTTCATTGTCAGTGCTCTCATGACCTTTAATTCGGACCTGGACTATTGCCGTGACATCAGAGGGGCGGTGGGCCCCTGCGATGGCGCATTCGAGTTACCGACGCTGGCCTCTCGAAGCATCCCATTCCTTTCAGCGCTCGTCGACTGTAATAAATTCGCGACGTTGCGCCATGAACGGGGGCACGTCATCTTCATCGGTGAAAAACTGCTCGTACCACTCGCGCAACTGGTACACCGGGCCATCCGTTTCGGCCAGCACCGGCTTGTCGATCCGGATCTTGTGCTTCCAGATCACCACGTCCTGGTAGAACGAGTCACGGTTGCCAAGGACATAGGCCCTGGCCGCTTCCAGGTTCTGCTCTTCAGTCCAACCCGGTACCCGCTTGACCATGCAACCAAAGCGCAGGTCGAAGCTGTTCGGCGTCACCGGCACATGGCTGTTGAGCAGAATGGCATGGATTCGCGCATCGCCGAACATCGAACTGATCTGCGTGAAGTGGGTAGCCGGCCCGTAATAGGCCGATGGCGCGATCAGGTCGCCGCCCAGGCGCTCGGAGTCACCATGAAAAATCTGGTGGCCGATGTGCCCTTCGAAGACGTTGGCGAAATATTTGGTCGGCGTACCGTGCACCGGTCCGAAGTGCTGGGCATCCACCAGGTTATCGACCAACTCCCGTGGGTTGGTTTCGATGTGCATGGTGTCGATGTTCCAGTCATGGATCCAGTCCGGATCGTCCATCTCGGGCAGGTGCGGAATCACCACGCCCTCTTTCGGTGGACGGCCTTCGGGGTTGTTCCAGATGAACAACAGATTGTTTTCTTCGCAGGTCAACCAGCTGCGGGTCTTGGCCTTGGGTGGAATGCGTTTGCAGTATGGGATCTCCACGCATTTTCCGCCGGTGTCGTACTTCCAGTGGTGGAATGGGCACACCAGCGTGTCGTTCTCGATGGTGCCCTGGGACAGGTCGGCGCCCATGTGCGGGCAATAGGCATCCAGAATACTGATGGTGCCCTGGCTGTCGGCGAAGGCCACCAGGCGGGTGCCAAAAATTTCC
>DQGF01000375.1 GCA_003525045.1 Pseudomonas sp.
AAGGTCGTCGGTTCAAATCCGGCTCCCGCAACCAAACATCAAAAAAGGCTACTCGAGAGAGTGGCCTTTTTTGTATCTGTCGAAAAAGTCCTATCGCAACAATGATCCATCACCCTGCAGCGACCTGTTCGGGCCTCCAACGCGCTGAGTGCAGACTATGCTCGATCACAGACAAAACCCTCTACAACGGATGATGCGCCGTCGCTGGATCCCGGTGAGAGGCGTTAATATTTGTGATTATTTTCTTCTACAGGGATTGGTAACTTGGCTGGATACCTCCATCCTGTCGCGCACAATCCAAGAGGTGATTGATGCGCGCCAATTCGTCTGATCCACAAGACACCGTCACAGCCACACAACCGATCAAGGCCGAGCGTCTGCGCTTGCTGGATCGGGTCAGCAAATACCGTCAACCCATCGGTCTGGCGGTCACTCTGCTGTTGTTCACTGTCGCGCTGATTGCCTGTCGTCACCTGTTGAGCGAACTCGATCTGTACGCTCTGCACGACTCGATTCTCGAAGTACCGAAACCGGCTTTGCTTGGCGCATTGGCTGCGACCGTGGTCGGCTTCATCATTTTGCTGGGTTACGAATGGTCGGCCAGTCGCTATGCCGGCGTGACACTGGCGCCGCGCCTCCTCGCTCTGGGCGGGTTTACCGCGTTCGCCATTGGCAATGCCATCGGTCTTTCCATGCTTTCGGGAGGCTCGGTTCGCTACCGTTTATATGCACGTCATGGTCTGGGGGCTTCGGAAGTCGCTCACATGACACTGTTCGCCAGCCTTTCACTCGGCTGCGCCCTGCCCCCCCTGGCCGCTCTTGCCACCCTCAGCGACCTGCCCGCCGCCTCCACCGCACTGGGCCTGTCCGAGACATTGCTGGGTGCGATCGCCGCCGCCGTGCTGCTGCTCTTTTCAGTGCTGGCCCTCGGTATCTACCGTCGTCGCCTGCCGGAACAGCCTTACCCGGACAATCTGCTGGTCAAGGTCGGTCGCCGCACTTTGCGCCTGCCAGGCCGTCGCCTGACGTTCTTGCAATTGGTCATCACCGCACTGGATGTGGCCGCCGCCGCGACCGTGCTTTATCTGCTGCTGCCGGAAGCGCCGCCGTTCGGCGCGTTCCTGCTGGTGTACCTGCTGGCCCTGGCGGCAGGGGTGCTCAGCCACGTTCCCGGCGGTGTCGGGGTGTTCGAGGCCATTCTTCTGGCCGCCTTCGCCGACAAGCTCGGCGCCGCGCCACTGGCTGCCGCGCTGCTGCTCTATCGCCTGATTTACGTGGTGCTGCCATTGCTGGTGGCCTGCGTACTGCTGCTGATCAACGAAGGCCAGCGCCTGTTTCAAACACGTCAGTCACTGCGCGCTGCCTCCGGCCTGGCCGCACCGATTCTGGCGGTGCTGGTATTTCTGTCCGGCGTCGTGCTGTTGTTCTCCGGTGTGACCCCGGAAATCGATACGCGCCTGGAACACATAGGCTTTCTGATCCCGCATCGACTGGTCGACGCCTCGCACTTCGGCGCCAGCCTGGTCGGCGTGCTTTGCCTGCTGCTGGCTCAAGGTCTGCGGCGGCGCCTGTCGGCGGCGTGGATGCTGACCACCATTCTGTTGCTGGTGGGCGCCCTGCTCTCGCTGCTCAAGGGTTTCGACTGGGAAGAAGCCAGCCTGATGACCCTGACCGCGAGCCTGCTGGGCGTTTTCCGGCGCTCGTTCTATCGCCCCAGTCGCCTGACCGAACTGCCCTTCTCGCCGCTGTATCTGGTGTCCAGCCTGTGCGTACTCGGTGCGTCGATCTGGCTGCTGCTGTTCGCCTATCAGGACGTTCCCTACAGCCATCAACTCTGGTGGCAGTTCACCCTCGACGCCGATGCCCCCCGTGGCTTGCGTTCGCTGCTTGGCGCAGCCGTTTTGCTGGTAGTGGTGTCCCTGACCTGGCTGCTGCGCACCGCGCGTCCGGTGATCCACCTGCCGACGCCCGACGAGCTGGACCGCGCGGTAAAGATCCTCATGGCCTCCGCCCAACCGGATGGCGGCCTGGCCCTGACCGGTGACAAGGCGCTGCTGTTTCACCCCAACGACGAGGCGTTCCTGATGTACGCCCGCCGTGGTCGCAGCCTGGTGGCCCTGTATGACCCGATCGGCCCTGCCCAGCAACGGGCCGAGATGATCTGGCAGTTCCGTGATCTGTGCGACATCCACCACGCCCGCCCCGTGTTCTATCAAGTACGCGCCGAGAACCTGCCGTACTACATGGACATCGGCCTGACCGCGATCAAACTCGGCGAAGAAGCCCGGGTCGATCTGCAGCGTTTCGATCTTGAAGCCAAGGGCAAAGAGATGAAAGACCTGCGCTACACCTGGAACCGCGGCACCCGCGATGGCCTGTCGCTGGAGATCCATGAGCCGGGGCAAGCGCCGATGGATGAACTCAAGGTGATTTCCGATGCCTGGCTGACCGGCAAGAACGTGCGCGAGAAAGGTTTCTCCCTCGGCCGTTTCAGCAACGACTACCTCAAGCATTTCCGCATCGCGGTGATTCGTTTCGAAGGGCGCCCGGTGGCCTTCGCCAACCTGCTCGAGACTCACGGTCATGACTTGGCCAGCCTCGACCTGATGCGCGCGCACCCGGACGCTCCGAAGCTGACCATGGAGTTCATGATGGTCGGCCTGATTCAACATTATAAAAATCATGGATACGCGCGCTTCAGCCTGGGCATGGTGCCGTTGTCGGGGTTGCAACCCCGTCGCGGCGCACCGCTGACCCAGCGTCTGGGCTCGATGGTTTTCCGCCGAGGTGAGCAGCTCTACAACTTCCAAGGCTTGCGCCGCTTCAAAGACAAATTCCAGCCTGACTGGGAACCCCGTTATATGGCCGTGCCCGCCGGACTCGATCCGCTGGTCGCCCTGGCCGATACTGCTGCCCTGATTGCAGGCGGCTTGACTGGATTGGTGAAACGCTGATGATTCAACGCTCCCTGCGGTACGTACTGGCCACACTGGTAGTGCTGGCCCTGATTCTCGGTGGCGGTTACTGGTACCTGAAACGCCCGGCACCCGAACCGACCCTCGAACGGCTGACGCCCGCCGATGGCGCCGCGATGACCCGTGTCATCCCCGGTAACATGCCACGCGCCCAGGTGCTGGTGGCGGTCAATGAAGACCAGAAGCTCAGCGACAAACAACTGCTGACCCTGAGCCGCAGCGGTTCGGCGCAGATTGTTCAGGTGATCCTGCCCAAAGACTGCCTGCTGCAAAGTCGTGCCTTGCAATCGGCCCTGAGAGCGCTCAAAGGCCCGGCGACCCTGGTCAGCGGCATCGGCCCTGGCGCCGTGCTGGCGTGGCGCTGGTTGTCCGAACAGAAGGACGACAAGGCTCAAGCCGTCTCGGTTGACCTGGCCCTGGAAAAACCGGGCTGCACTCACCTGCTACCGAAAAGCGCCGCTCACGGTCACTGGTTGGTGGCCTGGAACGACAACCCCGATGACACCAGCGCCGGCTTCGTGCGTGACCAACCCAATGCCGAAACCAGCATCAGTGACTACGACATCAACCTGCCGCAAGTATTGAACAACGAACTGCGCAAGCTTCTCGTCGGTGGCGACAAAGCCGCCGGGGGTCTGCAGATCCCGGTGGTCGAAGTGCCGGCCGGTCAGGCCAAGGACACCGTCACCCTGTTCCTGTCGGGTGACGGCGGCTGGCGCGACCTGGACCGCGACGTAGCGGGCGAGATGGCGAAGATCGGCTTCCCGGTGGTCGGCATCGACACCCTGCGCTACTACTGGCAGCACAAGAGCCCCGAGCAAAGCGCGCTGGACCTGGCCGAACTGATGCAGCACTACCGGCAGAAATGGGGCACCAAGCGCTTCATTCTGACCGGTTACTCGTTCGGTGCCGACGTACTGCCAGCGATCTACAACCGCCTGGAGCCAGCGGAGCAGCAGCGCGTCGACGCGATCATCCTGCTGGCCTTCGCCCGCACCGGCAGCTTCGAAATCGAAGTCGAAGGCTGGCTCGGCAACGCCGGCAAAGAAGCCGCCACCGGCCCGGAAATGTCCAAGCTGCCGCCGGAGAAAGTGGTGTGCATCTATGGTGAAGAAGAAGTCGATGAGAGCGGCTGTACTGACAAGACGGCCGTGGGCGAAGCAATGAAACTGCCTGGCGGGCATCACTTCGACGAAAACTATCCGGCTTTGGCCCAGCGGCTGGTGGATGTGATCGAGAAGCGGCAAGCGAAGGAGACGGCGGCTCAGGAGTGATCTGAGTTCCGCCGCCAAAAAAGCCCTCGTTACCTCACGGTAGTGGGGGCTTTTTCATTCCAACAGACACCACCAATCCCTTGTGGGAGCGGGCTTGC
>DQGF01000572.1:0-557 GCA_003525045.1 Pseudomonas sp.
CGATCTGGCGCAACTTCGACAACCAGTACTGGCCCGCTCACTACCTGATCGACGCCAAGGGCCAGGTGCGTTTCACCCACTTCGGTGAAGGCCGCTACGAGACCCAGGAGAAGATGATCCAGCAGTTGCTGGAAGAGGCCAAGGCAGACGCCAAAGCTCCTTCAAAAGCGTAAACCCTTGGATCAATGGCTCACAGGCTCCGCGCCTTGGGCCATTGATTTTTTCTCCTGTCCACGCCGCCACGCCGCCGGTGGTGCCCCGAACTCACGACGAAACGCCCGACTGAACGCCGTGTCGGTCTGGTAGCCCACCTCTTCGGCAATCCGCATCAACGAACTGTTACTGCTGCGTAACAGGTTGGCCGCCAACAACATGCGCCACTGCGTCAGGTACTGCATCGGCGAAATCCCCACCAGTTGTTGAAAGCGTTCCGCCAACACTGATCTTGAGGTGCCGGCGGTGCGCGCCAGCTCTTCAAGCGTCCAGGCGTGACAGGGTTTTTTGTGCAGCGCGTTCAGCGCGGCGCCGACGATCCGGTCGCCCACGCCAGCCAGCCA
>DQGF01000572.1:834-3271 GCA_003525045.1 Pseudomonas sp.
GCGATCCGGTCGCCCCCGCCAGCCAGCCAGCCGGTACGGCCTTCACCCTGTTCGTGCATGTACAGACGCAGGACTTCGATGAACAACACCTCGGCCAGTTTCGCCAGCACACCTTCGCCACCGGGGCGCGGCGAGCGGGCCTCGGCCAGTGCATAGCGCACCGAAGACTCCAGCCAGATACCGGCACTCGAACCGCGCACATTGACCCGTACGATGGGCGGCAACCCCGTCAGCAACATGCCCGCCAACCGTGTATCGCACGCCAGATAACCGCACACCAGACGCGTGACAGCGCCGCCTCCGCCATAGCTCAACTGCCTGGGACGGCGCGCCAGCACCACATCCAGCCGCGCACCGGTGGCGGGCGCAAGTCCCGGTCTGGAGCTCATGCGATGGGCGTCCCCTTGCGGAAACACCACCACATCGCCGGCCGTCAGCAGCAGGGGCGGATCAGCACCCAGCTCGACATAACACTCGCCCTCGGTGATCAAGTGAAAGATCACCACCCGTTCGGCGCCGGGCTCCAGAAAGGGCGCCGCGGTGTCGGCGCTGGGCGATTGGTAGCACCAGGGGGCGGTGAACCTGGCATTGATGAAGATCGCGCCAACCAGGCGGACGACGCGCAGGGTCTGGGACAGGGCGTCCATGTTGGGTTTCCCGTGTGCTCGGGGCAGCTTTTAAGGGTGAGCTTGATTGTGAGCCTGTCGCGGCGAAACGTGAAACCTCCGGACGATCGGACAGTCTTGGCCGACGATCGGGCAGGACGCCAACGGTTCCCGGCGCGATAGTTGGCACACAGGGCTTTTCGACCCTGTCATCAATAACAAGAAAGAGAGGTTGCCATGCCGAAGTTCGTCATAGAACGCGAGATTCCAGGCGCTGGAACACTGTCAGAACGGGATCTGAAAGCCATCTCGCAAAAGTCCTGCAGGGTCTTGCGCGATCTGCCAGAAGTGCAATGGCTGCAGAGTTACGTCACCGGCGACAAGATCTACTGCGTGTACATCGCGCCGTTTGCGGAGCTCATCCGGGAGCATGCCAGGCAGGGTGGTTTCCCGGCCAACAGCGTTTCCCAGGTCATGAACATCATCGATCCCACGACGGCGGAGTAGTTGTCCGCCAGATCCTGGTCCGTGTTCCAATCCGTCAGAGACAGTCTCCATGAGTACACCCATTGATCTTACTGCCCTGAAAAACCGTCAGATGGCCTCCTGGGCCAGCGGTGACTACGCCGTTATCGGCACTACCTTGCAGATCGTCGGCGAGCAGCTTGCCGAAGCCTGCGACCTGCTGTGCGATGAGCGCGTGCTCGACGTGGCGGCCGGCAATGGCAATGCGACGCTCGCCGCCGCGCGCCGCGGTTGCCATGTCACCTCAACCGACTACGTGGCTGCGCTGCTGGAGCGCGGCGAAGACCGGTCCAGAGCAGAACGCCTGGAAGTGACTTTCCAGGTGGCCGACGCCGAGGCATTGCCTTTCGAGGATGCCAGCTTCGATGCCGTGCTTTCGACCTTCGGTGTGATGTTTACACCGGACCAGCCCAAAGCCGCCGCGGAACTGGCGCGAGTCTGTCGCCCCGCAGGCCGCATCGGCCTGGCCAATTGGACGCCCGAAGGCTTCGTCGGTCAGATGTTCAAGATCCTGGGCCGGCATATGCCGCCACCGCCGGGCGCCCAACCGCCTTCGAACTGGGGCACCGAGGCCTGGCTGAACGCACAATTCGATGAGAGCAAATTCCTGCTGCAAGTGACGCGCAAGACGTTCAACTTCCGCTACCGTTCGGCCGCGCATTTCATCGACACGTTCCGCAATTGGTACGGCCCGGTGCACAAGGCATTCGCCGCGCTGCCTGCCGAAGGCGCCAAGGCCCTGGAAGATGACATGACCGAGCTGCTGAACCGTTTGAACCGGGCGGGAGACAAGTCGCTGGTGGTGCCGAGTGAATACCTTGAGGTAGTCATCACAAGGCGTTAAAACAACTCACACACTCCCTGTGGGAGCGAGCCTGCTCGCGAAAGCAATTCGTCAGACGACATCTCTTTCGACTGAACGACCGCCTTCGCGAGCAGGCTCGCTCCCACAGGGGTAAGTGTGTAAACGCATCCATCACTCATCCAGCCGCTCGGTATACACCACCCACACACTGCACGGCATTTTGTACAACAGATGCTCCACCGTGCTGCCGATCAGCCGCCCCAGCCCGCGATGGCCGACCCGGCCCATGACAATCACGTCGGTCGCATAGGCATCGACGTAGCGAGTCAGGACCTTGGCCGGATTGCCCATGATCATGTGCCGCTGTTCCGGCGCGATGCCGTTGCGCTCGGCCAGTTCGTGGAAGGCGTCCTCCTGGTAGTCGAACAGGGTCTTGGCCTTGCCCGACGAGAAAAACGCCGAACCATTGTCGAAGCCGAACTCGTCCGCACTGATGGAGGAA
>DQGF01000572.1:3584-5484 GCA_003525045.1 Pseudomonas sp.
GGTCGTAGGCATACACCACATCGAGCTCGGCATTGCAGGCGCTGGCCAGTTTTGCCGCTTCGTGAAGGATCCGGTCGTTGAAGGTCTTGTAGTGATCGTCGCGATGGAAGGGGTCGACCGCAGCGACGATCTTGCGCGGCAAGGCGTGCACTGCATGGCTGACGAAGTGCAACGGCACCGGGCATTCGCGCAGCAAATGCACATCGAGGGGGGTGAACATCAGCCGTGACCACAGTGATTCGTGCTCCAGCGCCTTGATCAGCACGTCCATCGGCTGTTCCTTGAGGTGCAACAGGATTTCCTCCAGCGGGCGTTCGACCCAGGCCACCTCGGTGGTGACGTGCACACCGATCTTGCGCAAGGGACGGGCCTGTTCCTCCAGCCACTGGCGATGGCGGTCGACGTAGCCCAGACGCATCTGCTCCAGGGCCTTTTCGTTGACCAGACTGGCAGTTGCCAGGCCCTCCAGATAATCGAAGGCGACGATGTGCAGCGCCGCGTCTTCGGCCTTGGCCAGCGCCGCCGCCCTGTCGAAGGCGGGGCTGTGCTCCATCAGGGGCGTTGCGACCAGCATGAAACGTGATTGCTCAGACATGACAAACCTCCCGTGGGTTAACGAGCAGGAGGCGGTACCGCTGTAACAGGAGGTACCGACTTTGCCGCCCGACGTGCGGTCTTCCATAGGCGTTCAATTCTCTAAGTATTGACCATGATCAACCTTCCGTCCGTCAGCCTGGCGCAGGCTGCAGTCCGTGCTGAACTCATGCGCACGCAAACACTCGGGAGAACCGCCATGGCAACCATGAAAGCCGCGATATTCGTGGAGAAAAACCGCATCGTGCTCGACGACAAACCGATCCCGGAAGTCGGGCCGCTGGATGCGCTGATCCGCATCACCACCACCACGATCTGCGGCACCGACGTGCACATCCTGCGCGGTGAATACCCCGTGGCCAAAGGGCTGACCATCGGTCACGAACCGGTGGGCATCATCGAGCGGCTCGGTTCGCAGGTACGCGGCTTTGTCGAAGGGCAAAGGGTGATTGCCGGCGCCATCACCCCCAGCGGACAAAGTTACCCCTGCCTCTGTGGCTGCGGCTCACAGGATGGCGCGGACACCCGCCACGGCTTCAAGGCTGCTGGCGGCTGGAAATTCGGCAACACCATCGACGGCTGCCAGGCCGAGTACGTGCTGGTGCCGGATGCGCTGGCCAACCTGTGCCCGATTCCCGACGGCCTGAGCGACGAACAGGTGTTGATGTGCCCGGACATCATGTCCACCGGGTTTTCCGGGGCAGAGCGGGGCGAGGTCAACATCGGCGATACCGTCGCGGTCTTCGCCCTCGGGCCAATCGGCCTCTGTGCCGTAGCCGGTGCGCGCCTCAAAGGGGCCACCACCATCATTGGCATCGACGCCGTGCCTGAGCGGATGAGCATAGCTCGACAGTTGGGCGCGACCCATGTCATCAACTTCAAGGACGGCGATGTGGTCGCGCAGATCATGGCCCTGACCGATGGCCGAGGCGTGGACGTGTCGATCGAAGCGCTGGGCACCCAGGGCACCTTCGAATCCGCGCTGCGAGTGCTACGCCCCGGTGGCCGTTTATCCAGCCTGGGGGTTTACTCCACCGACCTGCGTATCCCGCTTGATGCCTTTGCCGCCGGCCTGGGGGATTTGAGCATCGTCAGCACCCTGTGCCCCGGTGGCAAGGAGCGGATGCGACGGCTGATGGCGGTGGTGGAAAGCGGCGGGGTTGACCTGTCGCCGCTGGTGACCCACAGGTTCAAGCTCGACGACATTGAAGCGGCGTATGAGTTGTTTGCGCATCAGCGGGATGGGGTGATGAAGGTGGCGATTACGCCCTGAAGCTGCGGTTGACTCGATAAAGTGTGGGAGCGA
>DQGF01000572.1:5788-11050 GCA_003525045.1 Pseudomonas sp.
AGTGTGGGAGCGAGCCTGCTCGCGAAAGCGGAATGTCTGTTGACATCTACATCGACTGACACACCGCCTTCGCGAGCAGGCTCGCTCCCACAGGGGATTTTAGTGTTCGCGCCATCTATACAACCTTGGCGCCGCGTGCGTTTAGTAATTCGCGCAACACCGAGCGATGGCAATGCGCCTCTTCCTCGCAATAACACCCAACAGCCAGTGACGTTTGATGGGAGAGGGCGGCCAATAGATCCAGCAACTGGCTCGGCGCGGGATGGTTCATTTCAGCCTTGAACTTGCGCCGAAACGCGTCCCAGGCTTTCTCATCCTCCGCGGCCTTGGCTTGCGCGACCAATTCTGCGCTGGGCGAAAGCAATGGCTGCCACACATCATAAAAATCTCGACTGGCAAATTCAGCCTTCGGTACGCCCCGAGGTGGGCGGCGCACCGTGCCAATCCGCAGGCCTTCATCAGGCAGGCGGGGTGAGCCGAGTCGGACGATATGAATGGGCATGGCGGCCTACTTGTGCCGCGACTCGTCAAACCACTCCATTGCCGTGCGCCAGATGCAGATCCCCAGGAAATAGGCCGACATCAGCAGCCAAAGCCCCATGACCAGCGGGTTGATCACCGGATGATTGACCACCAGCGACAAACTGCACAACAGCCAGATGGCCGTCACCGCGATGTTGATCGGCATGAACTTGCGCACGCGGAACGGGTGCAGGAATTTCATCCGGGTCACGGTCAGCAGCGCCAAGCCGATGACGGTGAGCAGGGTGATCCACGGCGATGGAGCGATGATGTACAAGCACAGGGCGACCACGTTCCAGGCGGCGGGAAAGCCCTGGAAGTAGTTGTCCTTGCTTTTCATGTTGACGTTGCAGAAGCAATACAGCGATGAGACCAAAATCAGCGACACGGTCAACAACAGCGTGTAAGCCGGCAACGGGATGTAACGGTAGATGAACAGTGCCGGGATAAACACATACGTCAGGTAGTCGATCACCAGGTCGAGGACCGAGCCATCGAAACTCGGCAGCACCGACTGGACATTGACCTTGCGCGCCAGCGCGCCGTCCAGCCCGTCGACGATCAGCGCGACGCCCAGCCACAGCAGGCAGTTGGTGGGCTGGTTTTCCAGCAAGGCAAGGGTCGCGAGGAAGGCAGTGACCACGCCAGTGGCGGTAAAACCATGGGCGCCCCATGCTTTGAGCCTGGCGATGTGTAGAGTCGAAATCACGGGGGCGTTCTCCAGAAAGTGAAGCAAGCCAGTCATCACCCTCACTATCGGGGGGGCGGCGGCAAACCTGGTCGGGTTGCAGGTATCGACCGGAAATCCGCGAATAAGGTTCACCACTCATGAATCTTAGCTGCGCCACACAATAATACGCCTGATAAATCGAGGGGCACCGATGGACCTGTATTTCAGGTCGCGCTGCCATGCAAAGCAGTGTGCACGGTATGGGGTTCACGTCAGCCAAACGGTGGTGGCACATTTGCCTGCGAGGACTATCGTTGCCTGACTGGATCACTCCAATCGAAGAGAATGCCGTCATGAACACCAGCGATCTGCTCGAACAACTTCTGCGCGGTGCCGGCCAGGGCTCGATGCCGCAACAGGGCGGCCGTGCTGCTTCGGCCCAGGGCGGGCTCGGCGGATTGCTCGGCGGTCTGTTGGGCGGCGGTGCCGGTTCCAGCGCAGGAGGCGGTGGGCTGGGTGGCTTGCTCGGTGGATTGTTGGGCGGCGGCTCAGCCTTGGGTGGTTCAACCCGGGCCCGGTCGGGCGGTGGCACCCACTACGCTGCGCTGGCGTCGCTGGGAATGATGGCGTTCCAGGCGTATCAAGCCTGGCAACGCAGCCAGGCAGCGGCGCCGCAACAGGCGCCGCGTACCGTGGATCTGCTGTCCGGCCCGGAAGTCGAGGACCACAGTCACGCGATCCTTCGAGCATTGATTGCGGCGGCCAAGGCCGACGGCCGGATCGATGACGCCGAGAAACAGATGATCAGCACCGAGATCGGCCGTCACACCGATGATCCGCAGTTGCAGCAATGGCTGGACGATGAAGTCGCCCGGCCGCTGGACGCCGCCGATGTGGCGCAGTCGGCCACGGATCCTGGCATGGCGGCGGAAATGTATCTGGCCAGTGTGATGCTGGTGGACGATCAGCAGGACGCCGAGCGCGGTTATCTGGATGAACTGGCTGCCGCGCTGGGCATTGATGCGGATTTGCAAGTGCATCTGGAGCAACAGGCCAAGGGTGGCGTTGCTTGAGGCGCATCCTTTAAAGCCAGGTTGGCTGTCAGGCCGCCTTCGCGAGCAGGCTCGCTCCCACATTGAACGGCGTTCATTTTAAGTACGCGGTCCTCTATGTGGGAGCGGGCCTGCTCGCGAAGAACGATAACGCGGTCTGCCTGCTGCCCCCACTACACAGCTGCGGGCACTTTCGGCACCAGAAACGTAACGCCATACCTCTCGGCAACTTCAAATATCCGCGGTAAATCCTCCGGCACCTTGAGCTGATCCATCGCCGCAAAGAACTGCCCGCCCCGCGGATCGGAAACCACCCCAATGATTTTCGCCCGTCAATTATATTCACTTCAGTGCAAGCCAGATGCCGCGCGGGCAGCCGTCTGTCCGGGCCCTTTCAACACCAATGGAATTTTTCTGCGCCGCTGTCGCTCTGCTGATGTAGAGACGTACTGATCCAGCGTCCTGCCACTGGCCTCAGACCGAGAGATGCATCCATGACTGCCCTGACACGACTTGAATCCAGGCCTGCCCACGAACATCCGATTCCCGGCGCCGGCAGCATCAAACAGATCTATGAGCAGCTGCTGCTGAGCGACGATGCACAGTACCGGCATGCACTCGCTCAAGGCTTTCTGCATACCCAGCTGCAGCGCGCGGCGCACTTGCCGGAAGAGTTGCCGCAGGACCTGTCGGCACTGCAAGGCTTTGTCGAACAACACAGTGTCGACGTCGCCCGGCAATACGCCGACTACCTGCAACAGCGCAAGGAAGGCGGGCCGCGGCAGTTCTTCAGTAACAAGGCCCATGCGCTGTTTTTCCTGCAGGCCGTTGCCCCGACCAAACTGGTGGACGGTGCCTGGCTTTATGGCCTGCTGCGGCACTGGCGCGATCCGCGTTTCGACGGCCTGATTTGCACTTACCTGGAAGAGCTGGGCGACGGCAATCCGGCGCAAAACCACGTGGTGATCTACCGCAAATTGCTCGCCGAACATGGCTTGCAGGACACCGGAGTGATCGACGACGAACATTACCTGCAAGGCGCAGTGCAACTGGCGCTGGGTGAAAGCGCCGATGAGTGCTTGCCGGAGGTCATCGGCTACAACCTCGGTTATGAGCAACTGCCACTGCATTTGCTGATCAGTGCCTATGAACTCAGCGAGTTGGGCATCGATCCCTATTACTTCACCCTGCACGTGACCATCGACAATGCCAGTACCGGCCACGCGCACAAGGCCGTGCAGTCGGTGTTGCAGCTGTTGCCGGTGGAAGCCGATCGCGAGGCGTTTCTGCGCAGGGTCGCGCTGGGTTATCGGCTCAACGATCTGGGGCAGGGCAGTCGCGCGATCATCGAGTCGTTCGACTTGTACGCTGAGGTGCTGAACATGCTTGAGCGCAAGCGTCCGTTCGGCCAGCACATGCATTCCGACTACTGCCGCTTCGAAGGCAAGACTGTCAATCAGTGGTTGTCGACTCCAGAGCAGTTGCCAGGCTTCCTCGCGGCCCTGGAAACCAAGGGCTGGATCAAGCGTCAGCAGGACCCGCAAGCCAGCCGGTTCTGGCAATTGATCGACGGCGACGGCGCGGCCATGTTCGGCGTGTTCAGCCCCTATGAAAAACAATTGCTGCATGACTGGATCGCCGGCGACTGGACGCCAGAGCGTTCAGCCACAGCGACGCGGCGTGGTGCCAGTGTCGCGACCGAACCCTCGGTGCCGGTCAACGACCCGGACATTCAGAGCCTGCAGAGCGCGCTGGAGGGGGTTGGCGCTCACGAGCAGATGCAGGTCCTGATCCCGTGGCTGTCAGCCCACCGACATTCCCATCCTGCTGGCCTGCTGGCCACCCGATGCTTCATCGAACTCAAATCCAGCCTTCGATAGGGAGCCTTTGATGAATCAGGAAGAGCAACTGGGCGCTGCCGATCTGGCCTTGCTACAACTGGGTCGCCGCTTGCAGGCCGACGGTTATCGGTTCGTCACCCCGACGCCGCTGACCCATCAGCGGGTCAATGATCGCGCCTTCGGGCAGAGCGCCCGAACCCTGCGCGAGGTGTTCGGCTGGTCGCGGTCGTTCGAGCCCGGCTTCTTGTCTGGGGACGAACAGCGGCAGTTGCAACAGGCAGGTGTGCTCGAGGAAAGCAACGGGCACCTGAAAAGTCGCGTGCGCTGGTCGAGCCTGGATGACCTGCTGTTCGTGCACTCGGGGTTCCCCACCGAGGCCGCTGACGCAGTGTTCTTCGGCCCCGACACCTATCGATTTGCCCAGTTGATTCATGCCCATCTGCAACAGAACTTCGCCCCGATCAGACGCGCCGTGGACATCGGCTGCGGTGCGGGCGTCGGGGCGATTGTGATCGCCCGCGCGCGTCGCGAGGCCGAAGTGCTGGCGGTCGATATCAACCCGGCAGCGCTGCGCCTGACGGCGGTCAACGCCGCGCTCGCCGAGGTGGCCAATGTCAGTGTCGAAGCCAGTGATGTGCTGCAGGATGTCGACGGCAACTTCGACCTGATCGTCGCCAATCCGCCCTACATGGCCGACCCCGCCCAGCGGGCTTATCGCCATGGCGGCGGGGCGCTCGGCGAACAGTTGTCGCTGCGCATCGTCGAGCAGGCTCTGTATCGGCTGGCTCCCGGTGGCTCGCTGGTGCTGTACACCGGGGTGGCGATGATCGATGGTTTCGACCCGTTTCTGGCCGCACTGACCCCGCGTCTGGAGTCGCCGCTGTTCGGCTGGACCTACCGCGAACTCGATCCCGACGTGTTCGGCGAAGAGTTGTTGACCCCCGGCTATCAGCGCGTGGAGCGGATTGCCGTAGTCGCGTTGATTGTCACGCGCATCGGCCCCGGCATCGGGGGAATCGTGACCTCGCCTGCAGGTGCGCCATGAACAAGAACCTGGATGATTACAATCGCATGCGCGACTTCTCGGCGACCTCTGAACCGGCCGCCAAGCGCTCGAGCAAAAAAAAAGCGCAAGACCATGCCCTGCAATTCTGCATCCAGAAACATGCCGCCTCGC
>DQGF01000570.1:0-7285 GCA_003525045.1 Pseudomonas sp.
AAAATGCGCGTGTTCCAGGAAGAGATCTTTGGCCCGGTAGTGAGCATCACCACCTTCAAGGATGAAGCCGAAGCCCTGGCCATCGCCAACGACACCGAGTTCGGCCTGGGTGCCGGTCTCTGGACCCGCGACATCAACCGCGCCTACCGCATGGGCCGCGCCATCAAGGCCGGTCGCGTATGGACCAACTGCTATCACCTGTATCCGGCGCACGCCGCGTTCGGTGGTTACAAGAAGTCCGGCGTCGGTCGTGAAAACCACAAAATGATGCTCGATCACTATCAGCAGACCAAAAACCTGCTGGTGAGCTACGACATCAATCCGCTGGGCTTCTTCTAACCGGGCCGGAACACCGCAAACCCTGTAGGAGCGAGCTTGCTCGCGAAGAACGTGAAGGCACCGCGTACATTCTGGTAGTACACGTCATCGTTCACGTCCTTCGCGAGCAAGCTCGCTCCTACAGGACTTCGCGCCCACCCGGCACCACGCCGGTCAAAAACAATAAGAACAGGTGAACCCCTATGCCTAGCGATCAAGCCAGCGTGCAGCCGGCTACCTCCTCTGTCGACTTTGAAAAAGTCGGCTCCGACTATTTCCAGCAACGCGAACTGAAAAAAGGTGCGGCAGGCTGGGTCCTGCTGGTGGGCCTCGGTGTGGCCTACGTCATCTCCGGCGATTACGCGGGGTGGAACTTCGGCCTGGCCCAGGGTGGTTGGGGCGGGATGTTCCTTGCCACATTGCTGATGGCGACCATGTACCTGTGCATGTGTTTTTCCCTGGCGGAACTGTCCTCCATGATCCCTACCGCCGGCGGCGGCTACGGTTTTGCCCGTAGCGCATTCGGACCGTGGGGCGGGTTCCTGACCGGGACCGCGATCCTGATCGAATACGCCATCGCCCCGGCGGCGATTGCGGTGTTTATCGGCGCTTATTGCCAATCGTTGTTCGGCATCGGCGGCTGGATGATTTACCTGGCGTTCTACATCATATTTATCGCCATTCACATTTTCGGGGTCGGCGAAGCCCTGAAACTGATGTTCGGCATCACCGCCGTCGCCGCCCTGGCACTGGGCGTGTTTCTGGTCAGCATGGTGCCGCACTTCAGCGTCGCCAACCTGCTCGACATCCCAGTGACCGAGGCCAAGGGCGCCAGCAGCTTCCTGCCCTTCGGCTATGTTGGCGTGTGGGCGGCCATTCCCTATGCGATCTGGTTCTTCCTGGCCGTCGAAGGTGTACCGCTGGCGGCAGAAGAAACCAAAAACCCGAAACGCGACCTGCCCCGCGGTCTGATTGGGGCCATGTTGGTGCTGGTAAGCTTTGCCCTGCTGATTCTGGTGATCGGCCCTGGCGGTGCGGGCGCCAATGCCCTGGTGACCTCGGGCAACCCATTGGTCGAAGCGCTGAGCAAAGCCTATGGTGGCTCGACCTGGATGGGCCACTTCGTCAATCTGGTGGGCCTGGCGGGTCTGATCGCCAGTTTCTTCTCCATCATTTATGCCTACTCGCGGCAGATCTTCGCCCTATCCCGTGCCGGCTATCTGCCGCGCAAACTGTCAGAAACCAACAAGAGCAAGGCCCCCGTACTGGCGTTGATCATTCCTGGCATCATCGGGTTCGGGTTGTCGCTGACCGGTCAGGGTGACTTGCTGATCCTGGTGGCGGTGTTCGGCGCGACCATTTCCTATGTCTTGATGATGGCGGCGCATATCACACTGCGCATTCGACGCCCCAAAATGGATCGGCCATATCGCACGCCGGGCGGTGTTTTCACCTCGGGTGTCGCCTTGGTGCTGGCTTGCATCGCCGTCGTGGCAGGTTTTCTGGTAGATCCGCGCGTCGTGATTGGCGCTGCGATCATCTATGGAGTGTTAATTGCTTACTTTGCCTTCTACAGTCGGCATCACCTGGTAGCAGGCACGCCCGAAGAAGAATTTGCGGCCATTCAGAAAGCTGAAAAAGCCTTGCATTAAAGGCCGGACATTACGGCGCAGACCCTGTTTGCGTCGTCACGGAGAATCTTTATGGCTAGTTTTGCTCACACTGTCGGCGCCCAGACTTATCGCTTCGAAAGCCTCAAGGAAGTGATGGCCAAGGCCAGTCCGGCGCGATCCGGGGATTTTCTGGCTGGCGTCGCCGCCCTCAATGATGGCGAGCGGGTGGCCGCGCAGATGGCTCTGGCGGACATCCCGCTCACTCACTTCCTGCAGGAAGTACTGATTCCCTACGAAACCGATGAAGTCACTCGACTGATCATCGACACTCACGACAAACAGGCTTTTGCAGTCGTCAGCCACCTCACCGTCGGCGGCTTTCGCGACTGGCTGCTCAGTGATGCCGCCGACGAACAGAGCCTGCGCGCCCTAGCCCCTGGCCTGACCCCGGAAATGGTCGCCGCGGTGTCGAAGATCATGCGCGTGCAGGATCTGATACTGGTGGCGCAGAAAATCCGCGTGGTCACTCGATTCCGCGGCACGCTGGGCCTGCGTGGTCGGTTATCCACGCGCCTGCAACCGAACCACCCCACCGACGAACCGGCCGGCATTGCCGCGAGCATTCTCGACGGCCTGCTGTACGGCAACGGTGACGCGATGATCGGCATCAATCCGGCCACCGACAGCATCGCCTCCATCTGCGCCATGCTGGAAATGCTCGATGCAATCATCCAGCGCTACGAGATTCCAACCCAAGCCTGCGTGCTGACCCACGTCACCACCTCGATCGAGGCAGTGAATCGTGGTGTTCCGCTGGATCTGGTATTCCAGTCGATCGCCGGCACCGAAGCGGCCAACGCCAGTTTCGGGATCAACCTCAACGTGCTGCAGGAAGGCTACGATGCCGGTCTGAGCCTGAATCGCGGCACCCTGGGCCAGAACCTGATGTATTTCGAAACCGGTCAGGGCAGTGCCTTGTCGGCCAATGCCCACCATGGCATCGATCAACAGACCTGTGAGACCCGTGCCTACGCCGTGGCGCGACATTTCAACCCGTTCCTGGTGAACACCGTCGTAGGATTCATCGGCCCCGAATACCTCTACAACGGTAAACAGATCATCCGCGCCGGCCTCGAAGACCACTTCTGCGGCAAGCTGCTGGGCGTGCCGATGGGCTGCGACATCTGTTACACCAACCACGCCGAAGCGGACCAGGACGACATGGACACCCTGCTCACCCTGCTCGGCGTGGCGGGGATCAACTTCATCATGGGCATTCCCGGCTCCGACGACATCATGCTCAACTACCAGACCACTTCGTTCCACGACGCGCTCTATGCTCGCCAGACCCTGGGGCTGAAACCGGCGCCGGAGTTCGAACAATGGCTGGCAACAATGGGCATCTTCACTCAGGCGGACGGCAAGATTCACTTCGGCGACAGCTTGCCGCCGGCCTTCCGTCAGGCCATGGCGCAACTGGGATGAGTGTTGAAATGGATAAACCACCTGTTGATCAGCAAAACCCGTTGCTGGAACTGCGCCGCCTGACGCCGGCGCGGATTGCCTTGGGCCGCACCGGCACCAGTATGCCAACCCGTGCGCAGCTGGATTTCCAATACGCCCACGCCCAGGCCCGGGATGCGGTGCACTTGCCGTTCGACCCTGCCGGGCTCGGTTCGCAACTGGCGGCGCGCGGGCGTGAAAGCCTGTTGCTGCACAGCGCGGCAACGGACCGCAACAGTTACCTGCAGCGCCCCGACCTGGGGCGGAAGTTGAGTGATGGATCGGCGCAGATCCTGCGCGATCACGCAGCGGACAATCCCGGCGGCGTCGATCTGGCCATCGTCGTCGCCGACGGCTTGTCGGCCCTGGCCGTTCATCGCCACACCGTGCCATTTCTGACGCGGATGGAAGAACAGATCGAGGCTGAAGGCTGGTCTGTGTCACCTGTGGTTCTGGTTGAACAAGGCCGCGTTGCCGTGGCCGACGAGATCGGCGAGTTGCTGGGCGCCAAGATGGTCGTCATCCTGATCGGTGAACGCCCTGGCCTCAGCTCGCCAGACAGCCTGGGATTATATTTCACCTACAATCCAAAGATCGGCCTGACGGATGCTTACCGCAATTGCATCTCCAATGTGCGACTCGAGGGCCTGAGTTACGGCATGGCGGCCCATCGATTGCTTTATCTGATGCGCGAAGCCTGTCGGCGGCAGTTGTCGGGTGTCAGTCTCAAGGATGAGGCCCAGGTTCAGACGCTGGAGTCGGACTTTGGTGCAGAGATGAAAGGAAATTTCCTACTAAGCCTGCCGGAAGCCTGAACCGTTTCCGCATTGCGTTTCTGATCCGGTTTAAGGCAGGATCGATGCACGGCCGCCAAGGTTTCCCATCGCCGTCACCATGTTAAGACAGCCACTTGAAGACGAGACCTACCATGCGGATTATTCAAGCGACCCTCGAACACCTGGACCTGCTGACCCCGTTATTCGTCAAATATCGCGAGTTTTATGGCTCGTTGCCGTATCCAGACTCGTCCCGGGCGTTCCTCGAAAAACGTCTGCGTCGCAAGGAATCGGTGATCTATCTGGCCCTGGCCAATGACGACACCAACAGACTGATGGGTTTCTGTCAGCTGTACCCGAGCTTCTCGTCGCTATCGCTCAAGCGCGTGTGGATTCTCAATGACATCTACGTCATCGAAGATGCCCGCCGCCAGTTGGTGGCCGACAACCTGATCCGTACTGCAAAGAAAATGGCCAAGGAAACCAATGCCGTACGCATGCGTGTTTCCACCAGCAGCGACAACGAAGTGGCGCAGAAAACCTACGAATCCATAGGGTTCAAGGAAGACACCGAGTTCAAGAACTATGTATTGCCGATCAGCGACGGGCTCTGATCCACACCGGATAACTGTAGGAGCGAGCTCGCTCGCGATGTTCGTCAACGATAACGCTGCAAGCCTGACACCCCGCAGCGTTCTCAAGTGCATCGCAAGCAAGCTTGCTCCTACAAAAACATACCGCACCCGCTGTCCGTCTTACGCGAAATTCCCCGCTACAATCTCGACGCGCTTTTCACCATTCAGCCCGTATAATGCTGATCTTTCCGGCTTGTAAGAAAAACTACTCCCATCCGTAGGCTTTCGCGAAGTCATCCGCACAGGCCTGCCGAGTTTCGGGCCGTCACCACAGGTGCCTCCATGGATTTCAACCCGCTCGACCTTATCCTGCATCTCGATGTTTACCTCGACATGCTGGTAACCAATTACGGGCCATGGATCTACGCCATCCTGTTTCTGGTGATCTTCTGTGAAACCGGTCTGGTGGTGATGCCATTCCTGCCGGGCGATTCCCTGCTGTTCATCGCGGGCGCAGTCGCGGCCGGGGGCGGCATGGACCCGGTGCTGCTGGGCGGCCTGCTGATGCTGGCGGCAATCCTCGGCGACAGCACCAACTACGTGATCGGACGAACGGCAGGAGAGAGACTCTTCAGCAACCCGAACTCGAAAATCTTCCGTCGCGACTACTTGCAACAAACCCATGATTTCTACGACAAGCACGGCGGCAAAACCGTGACCCTGGCGCGCTTCCTGCCAATCATCCGCACCTTTGCACCGTTCGTCGCCGGTGTGGCGAGAATGCCTTACCCGCGTTTCTTTGGCTTCAGCGTACTCGGCACTCTCCTGTGGGTCGGTGGCCTGGTCACCCTCGGTTACTTCTTCGGCAACGTACCCTTCATCAAGCAAAACCTGTCGCTGCTGGTGGTGGGCATCATCCTGCTGTCGCTGGTGCCGATGATCATCGGCATCGTCCGCAGCCGCTTCGGCAACGCCGCGTCCAAAGCCCACCCGCGCTGATTCGGCATGTGGTCGCTTAGCGCCTGGCGTCGCCGGCGCATCCTGGCCAGGCATCCGATTGCCGACGACATGTGGCATCGGGTGCGCCATCACCTGAGCTTTCTCGATGGCATCAGCGCCGCCGAGGACCATTGGCTGCGCGAAGCCTGCGTGCTGTTTCTCGAAGACAAACACCTGACCGCCCTGCCCGGCGTCGAACTCCACCAGGAGCAGCGCCTGCTGCTCGCCGCCCAGGCGCAACTGCCGCTGCTGCATCTGGGCGATCTGAACTGGTATCAGGGATTCCACGAAATCGTCCTCTACCCCGACGATTTCCTCTCCCCCCAACGTCATCGTGACGCCAGCGGCGTCGAGCACGAGTGGGACGGCGAGCATAGCGGCGAGGCCTGGCAACAAGGACCGGTCATCCTTGCCTGGCCCGGCGTGATGGCCAGCGGCGGCTGGGAAGGCTACAACCTGGTGATCCACGAACTCGCGCACAAACTCGACATGCTCAACGGCGACGCCAACGGCCTGCCGCCGCTGCACGCAGACATGCGGGTCAGCGATTGGGCCAAGGTCATGCAAGAGGCCTACGACGATCTCGACCGGCAACTGGAGCGCAATCCTGACGCCGAAACCGCCATCGACCCGTACGCCGCGGAAAACGCTGCCGAGTTCTTCGCGGTCACCAGCGAATACTTCTTCAGCGCCCCGGATTTGCTGCATAAGGCGTATCCTCAGGTCTATGAGCAGCTGAAGCTGTTTTACCGTCAGGACCCGCTGGCCCGGCTGCGGCAACTTCTGGCCGAGAACCCGGTCTATCAGGCACACGACTAAGGTCTACACGACCTCTGGCACATAGCAACGGTGGCGGAATATGCCTATAATCGCCGCCACTTTTTGGTCAATCCGGCCAAGTGTTTTTGGTCAACTAACGGGGGCACCGCCCAATGAGCTACAGCAAGATTCCGGCTGGCAAAGACCTGCCGAACGACATCTACGTCGCGATCGAGATCCCGGCCAACCACGCGCCGATCAAATACGAAATCGACAAAGACAGCGATTGCCTGTTCGTTGACCGTTTCATGGCCACCCCGATGTTCTACCCGGCCAACTACGGTTTCATCCCGAACACCCTGGCCGACGACGGTGACCCCCTCGACGTGCTGGTCGTGACCCCTTACCCGGTGACTCCAGGGTCGGTGATCCGCGCCCGTCCGGTCGGCATCCTGCACATGACCGACGACGGCGGCGGCGATGCCAAAGTCATCGCAGTCCCACACGACAAGCTGTCGCAGCTGTACGTCGACGTGAAGGAATACACCGATCTGCCGCCTCTGCTGCTGGAACAGATCAAGCACTTCTTCGAGAACTACAAAGACCTCGAAAAAGGCAAATGGGTGAAAATCGAAGGTTGGGGCGACGCAGAAGCCGCTCGCACCGAGATCATGAAGTCGGTTGCTGCCTATAAAGGCTAAAGCCAGCTGTCAGCGTTTAGCTGCAAGCTGCAAGCTGCAAG
>DQGF01000570.1:7597-10578 GCA_003525045.1 Pseudomonas sp.
CAAGCTGCAAGCTGCAAGCTGCATGAAAACCCCGGTTGATCCGGGGTTTTTTGTGGGTGCCTGAAAGACCCTCTTTAAACACGCCGTATAGAGGTCTGCGAATATGGGTTTTATTGTTTAATTTTCCCCAAAAGCGTCTTACATCCGGTCTGAATTTCCCTCGCAAATTGAACAGTTCGTTTATTCAAAGCCCCACCTGGCGCCAGTAGACTCGCGTTTATGAAAAAGAATACTAGCGGTCCACGGTTTAAAGCGCTCCTCGAAGCGGCGAACATTACGACAACAGGATTCGCCGAATTCCTGGACACGGCGCCGCAAAACGTCCACAACTGGTACACCCGCGGTGTGCCCGCCCACTGCATGGAAGAAGTCGCCAGAAAACTGTCCGTAAACAGCGACTGGCTGAAAACCGGCGAAGGCCCGAAAGACGCTAGAGAACTGCGTCTACTCGATGTATCCGGCAACATCTTCGACGCCCAGGCGATCCGCGGAATCTACAGGGTCATCGAGCCGACCGACGTCGAACTGCCCTTCTACAAAGAAACAGTGATCACGTCCGGCACCCACAAAACCCATGTCGCGAAGGACCCCAGCCAATCCATCCGCCTGCCTCGTAGCGATCTCGACTCCCTGGAAATCAACCACGCTGACGCCATCTGCGCCCGCATGATCGGCAACAGCATGGCGGAAAAGATAGAAGACGGATCCATCCTCGCCATCGACCGCGGGCTCACGCAAATCATCGATGGAGAGATTTACGCCATCGAGCATGACGGTATGTTGCGGATCAAATATCTGCATCGGATTCCGGGCAACGCGCTACGCATGCGCAGCCACAACAGCGCTGAATACCCGGATGAGATCTTCAGAGCCTCGCATATCGAAGAACAAAACATCAGGGTATTGGGCTGGGTATTCTGGTGGTCGACCCTGAACAAACGCAGGCCGCCGGTGCCATTTTTGTAATGCCGCGGTTCTTTCTTCGCCATTGCGCGCCTACCGCCATTACTCAATCTTTGTGGGAGCGGGCTTGCCCGCGAAGGCGGCGGAACTTTCACCATTGAAATCCAGCTCTGCTCCATGGCCCAAGGCATCCCCGACAGCTCTATTACACACACCAAGCTGGGAATTCCCCAAAAAAATCAGTATGCTGCGCCCCACATTTGCGCATCGACCCGCTCCGCGGCTCAGATCGCACCGACAAGGCAGATCACTTTCTCGCCGAGTCCCACAGCCGGACGCAAGATCCGGGTGTACGTTTTGAAGGCTGGCGCGGTTTACCAAAAATGAACCAAGCCAGTCCCCGAGAAGCCGGCCACAAGCCGGCTTTTTAATGCCTGAAAGAAGGACTGTCGGGCTAGAGACGTTATTGCTACCGTAACGCCAAACGTCATTACAGGCATTTCCCCATGGCTTTCATCAACATCCGCATTGACGATGACCTGAAGCAGCGTTCATTCGCAGCGTTGGAGAAACTCGGGGTGACACCCTCCGAGCTTCTTCGCCAAACCCTTCAATACGTCGCAGATCGAGGCAAATTGCCTTTCAAGGCAGCATTACTTAGCGAAGAGGATGAATCCCTCATCTCAGTGGTCAGCAAACGTCTTGCCGCACCTCAGCGAGTCAAGGTAAGTCTGGATGACCTATAGCCCTCGATTTTGATCCTAGATGATCAATATTCTCAACGCGATTTGCCATCAACAATCAATTTTGTGGTTTTGAAGCTACAAAATTGACCAAACGAGGCAAATTTGTAGCTCATAAGCATCAATTAGCAGTTTTGCTGGCGACCTATTTCCCTCACGGATAACTAAACCCCTTAACCAACGTCAACTCCCCCACCGCCCGCATCGGCACCAAGAAAGTCTCCATCTTCTCATTCGACGTCCCTCCCTCCGTAATCACCGTCACCTGCGCCGTGGTCAGTGCCTGAACCGCCTCCTCCTGCCCCGACTCATCACTCCGATACCCGCCCCCAAAGTAATTCACATACACCAGATACTGCCCCTTGATCGGCGCCGGCATGGCGAAGATCTCCGGGCCGTAGCCTGTCGTCACATCGACATCAAGCGCAGCGCCATTGGCAACAACGCGATCGCCGTACCAGATGTGCGCGCCATCCGGGGTGATCAGGTGCAGATCCAGATCCGTGCCGTCGCTGTCCCACGCCAGCAGCACCCGCAATTTGGCCGCAGTGGCGCCGCCGCTGGTGTTGAGGAACTGCGTGCGATGGCGTTGCTGGCCATCGGGGCTGCGCACTTCAACGCTATTGCTGCCGTTGGGGAATGAGAACGGTCGATCAAAACGGCCAGCGGGATCGATCTTCAGCGGCATGCTGACGCCATTGACGATCAATCGGCCGGGTTCATCGGACTTGGGCGTGGCCTTGATCTGGCCAGTGATGCGTGCGGTGTTGGCCTGCCCGACCGGGGTGTTTACCGAGGACGCGGGGTAGTTGACG
The DNA here is from genome assembly GCA_003525045.1 of Pseudomonas sp. Taxonomy (GTDB): domain Bacteria; phylum Pseudomonadota; class Gammaproteobacteria; order Pseudomonadales; family Pseudomonadaceae; genus Aquipseudomonas. The sequence goes on from DQGF01000570.1 coordinate 10,059, forward strand.
ATCTGGCGAAAATTTTCGCCTTCACCTTCAGGTGCTCCGGTACGCCAGCCACCCATCGGCGTGTCGAGTTTGACCGCGGCATCGGCGGCCATCGCCATCGGTAATACGCAACACGAGCAAAGGAGCAGCAAGACCTGTGGATAACGGAGTTTCATGTCTATTCCAGCAAGAGGTGGCGGGCGAGCCCTTCGATGTAGGTTTCATCCTGGCCGTTGGGGTGTGCTTCGAAGGCCAGGTGCAGGTATTCGTGGGTCAGGTCGAGGCGGTCTTGCAGCGAGAGCACGCCGCGCACGTAAAGGCGCTGGCGTTCGCGGTCGACGTAGGGGCGGCCGAAGGTCAGGCGGCAGACGGCGAAGGTGCTGACTTCGTTGTAGCCGGTTTCGCTTTCGAGGCGTTGGCGCCAGCCGCGTCGTTGGGTTTGCAGCCAGTCCTGGGCGGCGGGGAGTGTTTCGCAGGAGGCCACGGGGTTGTCCCAGCGGCTGAGGCTGGCGCGCGGGTAGGCATGTAGCAGGATGGCGTC
>DQGF01000101.1:0-5158 GCA_003525045.1 Pseudomonas sp.
GCGTAGGGGCAGCCGCCGAGCCCGCCGATGGAGGCGTCGAAGTGGGTGACCCCGTATTCCATCGCGGCCAGGATGTTCGGGATCGCCATCGCCCGCGTGTCGTGGGTGTGGAGCGTCCACTCGACGCCGGGGAAGCGCGGCACCAGGCGCTCGAGCACCCGGCCGACCTGCGCGGGATTGGCCATGCCGGTGGTGTCGGCCAGGGTGATGCCCTGGATGCCGAGTTCCTGATAGGCCTCGACGATCTCCACTACGCGGTCCTCATCGATCTTGCCTTCGAATGGGCAGCCGAAGGTGGTAGCGATGCTGCCGTTGAGCCGCACCTGCGTGCCGCCCACGTATTGCACGATCTCGCCGAACGCGGCCAATGAGGCTTCGCAACGCATGCGCATGTTGGCCAGGTTGTGGGTCTGGCTGGCGGACATCACCAGGTTCAACTCGTCGGCACCGGTCGCCAGCGCCCTTTGCGCGCCTTTCAGGTTGGGGATCAACGCGACGTAGATCACCCCTGGGTGCCGGGCGATACCCTTGAACACCAGTTCACCGTCGCGCAGCGCCGGAATCGCTTTGGGCGAGACGAACGAGCCCGCCTCGATGCGGCTGAAACCGGCCAGTGACAACTGATCGATCAGCGCAATCTTGTCGACGGTTTCGACCCAGGTCGGCTCGATCTGCAAGCCGTCGCGAGGGGAGACTTCCTGAACGATCAGGGTCTCGGAAAAATCAGTGATCATTGCACCACCCCTTCAGTTTTCAGCCGTTCAATATCCGACGCCGTCAGGCCCAGTCCCGCGAGAATGCCATCGGTGTGCTGGCCCAGACTCGGTCCGGACCAGTTCACGCCGCCGGGAGTTTCTGACATTTTCGGCACGATCCCCGGCATCTTCACGGTGGTGCCGCCAGGCAACTCGGCGCTGAGCAGCATGTCCCGCGCCTGGTAATGCGGATCGGCGACGATGTCGGCCACCGAGTAGATGCGCCCGGCCGGCACTTCGGCAGCCTCGAGAGCCGACAGGACTTCATCGATCGGCAGGCTGCTGGTCCAGTGGGTGATTGCCGCGTCGAGCACGTTGCTTTTGGCGGCACGACCGTCGTTATGGGCGAACTCCGGCGCCTCGGCCAGATCATTGCGACCGACGACTTGCATCAGGCGCTTGTAGATCGGGTCGCTGTTGCCGGCGATCACCACGTAGGCGCCATCGGCTGTGAGATAAGTGTTGGAAGGCGCGATGCCCGGCAAGGCGCCACCGCTACGCTCACGCACATGGCCGAGCATGTCGTATTCCGGCACCAGGCTTTCCATGACGTTGAACACGCTTTCGGCCAGGGACACATCGACCACTTGCCCGCCGCCCTGCCCGGTCTTGACCCGCAGCAGCGACATCAAGGCACCGATCACCGCGTGCAGCGACGCCAGTGAATCACCCAGGCTGACACCGACCCGGGCCGGTGGCGAACCGGGGGTGCCGGTGGTGTAGCGAATCCCGCCCATGGCTTCGCCAATGGCGCCGAACCCCGGGCGATCGCGGTACGGCCCGGTCTGGCCGTAACCGGAAATCCGCACCAGGGTCAGGTTGGGATTGAGGGCATGCAACACATCCCAGCCCAGGCCGAGTTTTTCCAGGGCACCGGGACGCAGGTTTTCGATCAGCACGTCGGCGCTGGTCGCCAGTTGCTTGACCAGTTCGATGCCTTCGGGGGATTTCAGATTTAGCGCCAGGGATTTCTTGTTGCGCGATTGCAGGTACCACCACAACGAGGTTCCCTCGTGCAACTTGCGCCATTTGCGCAGGGGATCGCCCTGGCCCATGGCTTCGATCTTGATCACCTCGGCGCCGAACTCGGCGAGCATGCGGGCGGCGAACGGCGCGGCGATCAGCGTGCCGATCTCGATCACCTTGATTGCGCTCAGGGGGGCAGTCATCGCGGGGTACCTCTTGTTGTTCTTGGAATATGAGCCAAGGCTAGAGGACCAAGGGACGATGAATCCAACCCTCAATGGGCAACGGTCGTTCGCGAAACGCGAACGACCGGGGATATTTACTGCGACCTCAGGTCAGTCTTCGCGGGCAAGCCTCGCTCCTCCAGGATTAATGAGTCTCCTGTAGGAGCGAGGCTTGCCCGCGAAGAGGCCGGTCCTATCAATGAAAATCTCAGACCTGACCCCGCAACTGCTCAAACAACATCCGGCTCACCGGCGACAACCCCGCTTCATCGCGCACCACCAGAATCAACGCCCGATCCGACCAGTCATCCGTCAACGGCACCGCGTGCAAACCCAACGCCCGGCCAAACAATTCGTAAGCTTTTTGCGGCAGGATGCCGATGCCCATGTTGGCCTGGACCATCCGGCACATGGCGTCAAAACCCGGCACATGAATCCGCAGCCGCAGCACCTTGCCGGCCTTGCGCGCCGCGGCATGGGTGCGCATGTTGATCGAACTGGCGGAGTGCAGGCCAACATAATCGCTGTCCAGCGTATCGGCGAACGCCAGCGCGGAGCGGCTCGCCAACGGATGATCAGGCAGCATCAGCACCACCAGTTTGTCCTGTCGATACAGCACGCTGTGCAGGCCTTTGACGTCGCTGTCACTGGAGCAGATCCCCAGGTCGGCCACTCCATCGAGCACCCCCTGAATCACTCCGGCGCTGGGACGCTCCTCAAGGTCGGTCTTGACTTCGGGATGCCGTTCGGAAAAGTCCCGCAGGTCTTCCGGCAGGAACTGGATGATCGCCGACAGGTTGGCCAACATCCGCACATAACCGCGAATGCCGTGGCTATGTTCGCCCAGCTCAAGTCCCATTTTTTCGACGTTGAACAGCATCTGCCGCGCATGGTGCAACAGGGTTTCACCGGCCGGCGTCAGGGTCATGCCCTTGGCCTGGCGCACGAACAGGCTGATGCCCAGCGCCTCCTCCAGCTCCATCAACCGCTTGCTGGCCGCCGACACCGCAATCGCTTCGCGGGTCGCGGCACGGGTCAACGTGCCTTCTTCGTGGACGGCGACAAACAGCTGGAGAGTGATCAGGTCGAGGCGGCGGATCAGGCTTTTTTGCAGCATCAGGAACTCGGCGATGTCAGCTCGGGCGAAGTCGCAGCATAACGTCCTTTGCGCCCGAACCGTGCTGCCGTTAAAACGCGCTGCGGAAAATCTCCTCGATCTGCCGCTGATCAGCCACCCGAGGGTTGGTCAGGCCACACGCATCCTTCAAGGCATTGGTGGCCAGGATCGGGATGTCGTTGAGTTTGGCACCGAGCTCACGCAAACCGGCGGGAATTTCCACATCCCTGGCCAAGCTGCGAATCGCTGCGATGGCGACCTGGGCACCCTTTTCCGGGCTGACGCCATGAATGTCGGCGCCCATTGCAACGGCAACATCGCTCAGGCGATCGGCGCACATCACCGCGTTGAAGCTTTGCACGTGAGGCAGCAGCACGGCGTTGCATACGCCATGAGGCAAGTCGTAGAACCCGCCCAGCTGATGAGCCATGGCGTGGACATAGCCCAGCGAAGCGTTATTGAACGCCATGCCGGCAAGGAACTGCGCATACGCCATGTTTTCCCGTGCGGCCATGTCACTGCCGTCGCGTACAGCCAGGCGCAGGTTGTTGCTGATCAAGGTGATGGCCTTGAGTGCGCAGGCATCGGTGATCGGGTTGGCAGCGGTGGAGACGTAGGCTTCGATCGCATGGGTCAACGCATCCATGCCGGTGGCCGCGGTCAGGCTTTTGGGCATGGCGACCATCAGCGCCGGGTCGTTGACCGACAGCAGCGGCGTGACGTTGCGGTCGACGATGGCCATTTTCACGTGCCGGACTTCGTCGGTAATAATGCAGAAACGGGTCATTTCACTCGCCGTTCCGGCGGTGGTATTGATCGCGATCAACGGCATCTGTGGCTTGGCGGATTGATCCACGCCTTCGTAATCACTGATGTGCCCGCCGTTGGCGGCGCACAGGGCAATGCCCTTGGCGCAGTCATGGGGTGAACCGCCGCCCAGGGAAATAATGAAATCACAGTCGCTGCGACCAAGCAGCTCAAGGCCTTTCTCGACATTGCTGACCGTCGGATTCGGTTTGGCGCCATCAAACAGGGTGGAGTTGATGTCCTGCTGGGCCAGAAGGCTGGCTACCTTGGCGGCCACGCCGGCTTTGGCCAGGCCTGCATCAGTGACGATCAAGGCTTTACGGAAACCATATTTGCGGATTGCGAGCATCGCTTCGTCGAGACTGCCAATGCCCATCATGTTCACGGATGGAATGAAGAAGGTGCTGCTCATGATAAATCCTCTTTTATTCTGGAAACCCGGAAATCAGGTGAGGTTTTCTACTCATATCGCAGGCTGTGTGGCTCGTCAGATTGTCATCATTGACGAAGTTCAGCGGGAGACGGTGCTGCATCAAGTGTTCAGGCGAACAGTGTTTTAAGGTGCAGAGGTGGATGGGCCATCGCAGCCGGTATCTTTTGATCATGGGATTGAGCCTAAACCTGTGACGCCAGACTGGAATGGTCCTTTAGCTTTCATTGGCACCTCCTTTAGTACTGGGAGGTAATACGCCCCGATAAGGCCGGCGCGAGACCTGTGGGAGCCGGGCTTGCCCCAATGAACCAGTCGCCGCGCTGTCGGCGTTCGACATTGCAGTACAACGCGAAAGTGATCGCACAGATAGCGGCAAGACTGAAGCTCAGAGGGTTAGATTTCAGGTTGGCGTAAATGCCCGACAGCGACAATCCATCGGTACCCAGTTCATCGAACAGCCGAGGTCGAGAGTACCAAGACCATGATAGAACGGGTCGAAGGACACTTCGATATCAAGCCGGATCGCCTCATCGGCGATACCGCTTATGGCACCGCACCGATGTTGGCCTGGATGGTGGACGAAAAAGATATCGAGCCACATGTGCCGGTTTGGGTTAAAACCGTGCCTTCAAGCACCAGCGCTCACATGTCACGAAAGCCGACACCATCATCTTTCGATCTGTCGTCAGCAGCTGTTTATGGCCATCAGCCTTTCCTGTAAGCCGCGAGGGGCGAAAGAAAGTAACATTCGCAGGACCTCGCGGCTAACCTCGGCCGTTTTCACAAAACGGCGTAGAACCCACTTTTCTAGTTGCAGTGAAGTCAGGGGCATAGTGCCCCCGGCACTCATTACTCA
>DQGF01000101.1:5477-10005 GCA_003525045.1 Pseudomonas sp.
ACTCATTACTCAGACGCGAACGCGGCGTCACTCCTCACTTGTTGGGTGTCAGCGGCCGTCTGGCGACCCACCTTGAACCATGCGGCGTATAACGCCGGGACGAAGAAAATCGTCAGCATCGTCGCCACGGTAAGACCGCCCATTATCGCGATCGCCATCGGCCCCCAAAACACACTGCGCGTTAACGGGATCATTGCAAGAACGGTGGCCAGCGCCGTCAGCATCACCGGACGGGCTCGGTGAATGGCGGCATCCAGCACCGCGTTCCACGGGTCGCGCCCTTCGGCGATCTCTATTTGTACTTGATCGATCAGGATCACCGCGTTCCGCATGATCATGCCACCCAGTGCGATGATGCCCAGGATGGCGACGAAGCCCAGCGGCGACTGGAACACCAGTAGCGCCGGCACCACACCGATCAGGCCCAGCGGTGCGGTCAGCATTACCATCCACATGCGGGAGAAGTTCTGCAGTTGCAGCATGAGCAACATAAGGATGGTGATCAGCATCAGCGGGGCTACCGCGAGCAGCGCCTTGTTGGCTTTGTCACTTTCCTCAACCGCTCCTCCCACGTCGATGCGGTAACCGGTCGGCAGCTTGGCTTCGATGTCCTTAAGCAACGGCTGGATTTCCTGCGTCACCGATACTCCCTGCTCACCATCCTTCACGTCGGCACGCACAGTGATCGCCATGTCGCGGTTGCGGCGCCACAGTACCGGCTCTTCCAATTTAGAGCGCACCTGTGCGACTTGCGACAGCGGCACCACCGTGCCCTGGCGCGTGTAGAGGTTGATGTCTTTCAGTGTGTCGAGGTTCAAGCGTTCCTCTGGCACGGCACGGGCCACGATGTCGATCAGGTCCTCGTGCTCACGTAGCTGCGACAGGGTTGCGCCGTTCATCACTGCCTGGGTCGCCAATGACACGTCGGCTGGCGTGAGACCCAACGCGCTCGCCTTGTCCTGATCAAGCTCCACTTTCAGCGTACGCACCGGGTCGTTCCAGTCGAGCTGGAGGTCGCGCACCTTTTGGTTCGACGCCACCACCTTCTCCACGTCACGGGCGATCTTGCGCACCACCTGGGTATCGGGGCCTACGACGCGGAACTGCACCGGGTAGCCGACAGGTGGCCCCAACTCGAGCCGGGTCACGCGTACCCATGCCTGTGGGAATTGTTGGTCAGCCGAGGCCACCAGCCGCGCACGTACTCGCTCGCGTGCATCCAGATCTTTGGTCATCACAACGAACTGGGCAAAACCCGGATTGGGCAGCTCGGGGTTGAGCGAGAGATAGAAGCGCGGTGCGCCAGCGCCCGTGTAGGCGGTATAGAAACGCACGTCCTCGTCTTTCGCCAGGATCTCCTCCATGTGCTTGACCTGCTCGGTCGTCGCGGCGAATGAGGAGCCTTCCTTGACACGCAGATCAATGACCAGTTCAGGACGCGAACTGTTGGGGAAGAATTGCTGCGGCACCAGCTTGATACAGGCCAGAGCAAGCACCAGAGCGCCAACCGTCGCACCGATGACCACCCAGCGGCGCTCGATGGCGGCGTCGATCAGGCGGCGCAGGCTACGGTAGAACTTGGTGTCGTGCCGATCAGCGTGCTGGTGCGTGCCCAAGTCGTTGGGCAGCATCTTGACCGCCAGGTACGGTGTGAAGATGCCCGAACAGATCCACGAGAACAGCACCGCGGCGCCAACGATCCAGAAAATGCCACCCGCGTACTCGCCGGTGGTGGACTTCGAGAGGCCGATCGGCAGGAAGCCTACGACGGTGATCAGCGCGCCGGTCAGGCGCGGCATGGCAGTGGACTGATAGGAAAAGGCGGCCGCCTTCACGCGGTCCATGCCGGTTTCCATCTTCGCCACCATCATCTCGATGGCGATGATGGCGTCATCCACCAGCAGTCCCAAGGCGATAATCAGTGAGCCGAGCGAGATGCGTTCGAGGTTCCAGCCCATCGCCAACATCACCAGCGCCACGCCGCCCAGCACCAGCGGCACCGTGGCCGCGACCACGAGGCCGGCGCGCCAGCCCAGGCTGGCGAGGCTCACCGCGATCACGATGATCAACGCCTCGGCCAGAGCACGCCCGAAGTCCAGGATTGCATCCTTCACCGTGGTCGGCTGGTCGGCCACCAGCTCCAGCTCCACGCCGTGCGGCAGCTCGGACTGGATCTTGGCGACTGCCGTGTCCATCGCCTTGCCAAGGTCCACGATGTTGCCGTCGCTGGTCATTGTGATGCCGAGCATCAGCACTGGCTGGCCGTTGTGGCGTACCGTGTAGGTCGGCGGATCCTCGAAGCCACGTGCAACGGTCGCGATGTCGCCGAGCTTGATCAGCCGGCCGCCCGCAGAGATGGGCACGTTGCGGATAGCCTCTTCGCTGGCGAATTGGCCACTCACTCGCACCATGACGCGGTCGCCGCGGGTGTCGATCTGGCCTGCGGGCACCATGGCGTTCTGGCTCTTGAGGCTTTCGGCAATGGCCAGCGGGGTGATGCCCAGCGCGGCCAGACGCTCGTGCGAGAACTCGACGTAGACACGCTCGGCCTGTTTGCCGATGACATCGATCTTCTTGACCATCGGCACCTTCAGCATTTGGCGCTTGATGTCCTCGGCCGCGTCCGACAAGTCGGCGTGGCCGACGCCGTCGCCCTTGACCGCGTACATCAGGCCATACACGTCGCCGTACTCATCGTTGAGGATCGGGCCGATCACGCCGTCAGGCATCTCGCGGCTCAGGTCGTTGAGTTTCTTGCGCGCCTGGTACCAGGCCTCGCGCTGATCGGCCTTGGAGGTGCCGCCGCGCACCGTGAGCGTCATGCCGGCGTAACCTTGCCGCGCGTAGGTAACCACCTTCTCGAAGTTGTCGATCTGCTCGAATTTCTTCTCCATGCGATTGAGGACCTGGTCCTGCAACTGCTGGGCGGTGGCGCCCGGCCAGATGACCATGGCGGTCATGGAGGGCACGGAAAAGTTCGGATCCTCGAGCTGACCGAGCCGGGTGAAGCTGAAGGCGCCGGCCACCGCGACAATGAGGAGCATGAACAGGACGATGGCGCGATGGCGCAGCGCCCAGTCGGTGAGGTTGAGGTTATTCATCGGGCGGCCTGCTGCGTGGTATTCGCGTCAATGATCGCCGCACCGGGGAGCGCGACCTTCAGTCCGGACGTCATCTTCTGGACGCCGGCGGTAACGACCAATACGCCAGCCTGCGGCCCGGAGACGAGCACCTCGTCATTGCGGTAGCTCCAAACGGTCACACGCTCCAGATCGACGATGCCTGCCGGATCATTGCCCGTGGGCGTGACCACCCACAGCGCCGGCTGACCGCCGCTCTGCGTCAATGCCGTGGCTGGCACTGCCGCCACAGAGACACTTGTCATGACTCGCTCGGCCATAACCGTGGCGGTGGCGCCCAGCGGCAGCGCCTGTAACGGCTTGAGCCGCGCGCGATAGGTGCGCGTCTGCGCTGCCGCCTGCGGCGACAGCTCGCGCAGCGTGACATCGAACACCTCGCTCGGCGCACTGGCCAGCGAGGCCTTGAAACGCGCGTCCTTGAAGACGGCTAGCTGATCCTCGGGCACGTCGATGACGATCTCGGATTCATCCGGGTTCGCGATCGAGACAACCGGTTGACCCTCCGGCACGACCTGCCCGGCCTCAAAGCGCACAGCCGTGACGACGCCGCTACGCGAGGCGTGCAGCACGCTGTACTTGAGGCGGTTGCGCGCGAGTTCGAGCTTTCGAGCCTCGGCCTCGGCGGTCGCATGCGCGGTTTGGGCATTGGTCTGCGCGCGCTCGGCGTCGGCCGCACTGACCGAGCCGTCAGCCTTCAACGCGGTCAGGCGCTGGCGGTCCGAGTCGGCTTGGCGCGCCTGCTCGACAGCAACTGACCACTGTTGTCGCGACGATTCTTCAGCGAGGCGGTAGTCGCTGTCATCCAGCACAGCCAGGATGTCGCCTTCACGCACAAACTGGCCTACATCAACCTTGCGCTGGGCTACCTTGCCACCCACGCGGAAGGCCTGGTCGACTTCATGTCGCGACTGTACGGTGCCCACATAGCGACTGCTGTCGCGGGCATTGTCGTAGCTGATTGCAACGGTGCGCACCGGTCGTGGTGCCTGCACGGTGGGCTGGTCGGGGCTACACGCGGACAGCATGACCGCTACGGCCAAGGCGCCGGCCGCAGTAAGGGAATTCTTCAAGACAGTTCCTCTTTGGAAAACGACAGATTCTTAGGAATGGGGTGGCCGGTCGGCTTTGGCGGATGCGGTTGGGTTGGAAGGTTGTTCGAACACCTGCCAGCCCCCGCCCAGTGCTTTGTAGAGCTGTACGCTATTGAGCAGCAGACGGGTGTTGCTTTCGTTGGCGTTCAGGCGTGCCGCCAGGCGCGCACGCTGCGAATCCAGCAGAGGCAACAGGTCAATTTGCCCGCGGTTATAGAGCGACTGGGCGCGACTTTGTGCCGTCTCTGCGGAAGCGGCGGCCAATTGAAGCGACCCGGAGCGGCGGCGGTCCTGCGC
>DQGF01000101.1:10305-13421 GCA_003525045.1 Pseudomonas sp.
GCGACCCGGAGCGGCGGCGTTCCTGCGCAAGCGTGACGAGGGCGTTTTCCACATCCTCAAGCGCCCGTACGATGCCGTCTTCAGCGCGCAGCAGCGCCTCTTTTTGAGCACTTTCAGCCGCTTCGTTGATTGCTTGCGTGCGCCCGGCGTTGAAGAGCGGCATCGCCAGCAGGCCCGCGACATTGGTGAAGCGCGCGGCGCCGAGATCGGCCCCGTTCAGGCTCAGTCCCTGGCGACCAAAGGACGCGCCGAGGAAGAGTTGCGGGAACCACTCAGCTGCCGCTTGTTGGCGTCGCGCATTGGCGGCGTCGAGCTGTGCCATCAGCGCCAGTACGTCAGGGCGGCGTTGCAGCAGCTCGGCGGGCTGGCCGGGCTTGGCCTCGGGCACGTCGGTCACATCACCTGTTGAAGGCTGGATGTTCTTGGTGTTGAAAGACTGGTCTGCGATCAGTACCGCGATACGGTGACGTGACACCGCAACTTGGGTTTCCAGCGGCGGAATCTGCGCCCGCGCCGACAATGCGTCGGTCTGCGCGCGTTCGACGTCGAAGGCGGATGCCAGCCCCACCTGTTGGCGCGCGGTGACCAAGCGCAGCGTCTCGTCCTGCATCGCCGAGATTGCGCGAAGCGTCGCGACCTGGCGCTGCGCACCGACCAGTGTGAAGTAGTTGCTAACGACGTCGCTCATCACCAGCAGGCGCACTCCACGCATGCTGTGTTCAGCGGCTAGCGCATCGGCGTCAGCCGCCGCTGCGCCGGCTCGCAGACGGCCGCTCAGGTCGAGCTCCCACGACACGTCCAGACCCACACTGGTGGTCTTGGTATCCGGATAACCCTGTTTCGTGGCCGAGTTGTAGCCGGTGCTGCGGTTACTGCCGGAGACGGATGCTCCGACGCTCGGGAGCAGCCAGGACTGGCTGACCGTTTCTCCGGCACGCGCGGCACGCAAGCGCTCGGCGGCAATCTTGACGTCGCGGTTCTCGCGCGCGGCTCGGCGCACCAGGTCCGTCAGCAACGGGTCGTGGTAGACCTCCCACCAGGCGGCCTCGGGCTCCATCTCGGAGGCCGTACTGGCGGCGAAGTTGCTCGGCAGTTCAACCGATGGCTTGACAACAGGTGTGGAGCAACCGGAAAGGACGAGGGAGATCGAAGTGACAAGGGCTGCCGCAATGGCGAACCCGGTCGCGCGTTCGGTGCGCGGCAAAGTTGTCCGACCGGTATGACAGGGCAGCGGATGGGTGGTGGAAAGTCGCGGCATTAGAGTGGACTCGTGTAGATTCGAGGTTGCGTCAGCGTATGGGTCTATGTGCGCGAAGTAGTCAGCGAACCGTCGTCGTTCGGTCGCCATGTGCACTTAATGTCGATGCTGGAAGGTTCACTCGCCGCCGTTTTCTACCGCAGCCTTATCGGCTGCTGACGCCAGATCCGAGTCAATCGACTCCAGCAATTCTTCGGCGGACGAGAACTCGCGCTGACGCCCGGTGACCAGGTTTTCGAGGCGTCCCATCAGGGCGCCCGGCCCAGCATCACTGCGCAGCTTGACGACGTATGAGCGGCGGCTCGGGTATTTGGATTCAGTGTTAAGGCTCATCGCAGACCTGGAGATCAAGAGGTTGGATGCCAGCGTAAGCCGCCCCTTGGGCCGAGTCGTAAGCGAAAGGTCAGACTTTGGTCGGATAACGTCCGCCCACCACAACAGTCGTGACCTGTCGACGTCGCAGCGGCCTTGCCCTAGGCCTCTGCTAATCTCGGTGTTTTGCCTCTCGATGGGATCCTTGTCGAATGACAGCGCGACGGTCAACGGACGCGCCTTGCCCTTCAAACCCGCTAACTAGCCTGAATCAGCAAGCGCGCACGTTTTACCAATTCAGTTCCATGCGTTTCGGGCAATTGGTCTATCAGCCTCACCAATGCCTGGTGGTCCTCAGTCGTGGTGTCGTGCTGCTCACACAGCTCGACCATTGCGAGCAGCTCCAGCCACGAAGCTTCCTGGGCGCGAGCCTCCTCAATCGCACGCCGCACCGCCGCGTCGCTGGCATCCGACCGATCCTGAGCTCGCGCGATTGCAGCCTCCAGCAGCAACAGCTGCGGCAGATATACGCGTTCGCCCAGTTCCTCTCCCACCCGGAGTGCTTCCTGCAATTCGACCTGCGCTGCGTCGTAATCACCTGCCAGTAGTAGCGCCTCGGCGGCGTAGCCGAGTACTTCGCTGGCACCGGAGCGCATGCCGAGCCCGGAGTGTTCCTCGTAGGCCTCACGGATGTGTCGGTAGCCGTCGCGGGGTGCACCGTTGCGTGCGTCGGCCCAGCCGCGCCACCAGCGGCAAGCCGTACGCCCGAGTGCAAGTGAATATTTATCGACAAGTTTCTGCATGTCGTTAGCCAATACTGTCACACGTACAGAATTCCCCATCCGTACTTCGATCAGCACCTCATGCCAGGTAGCAACCAGCCACGTCATCGGTTGGCGCAACGCTTGCGCCCGGGTTCGCGCATGCTGCATATGGGTCCGGCTCTGCTCAATCTGGCCAGACCGCACCAGCTCGATGGCCAACATACCGTGCAGCATGACTTGGGGATCGGCCGCAAAGATCTCGTTCGCCCCTATGCCCAGCGGCTCGGCGATCGCGAGGGCGCGCTCTAGCCAAGTGCGCGTTGTTTTCGTGCGGCCCTGGAGATGATGCACCTCGCCCTGAACGATGCACGCCGCCAGCATGAGCTCTTGATCGTTTGCGTTTAGGGAGAGAGCTTCAGCATGCTTTGCCACTTCCAAAGCCTGCAAATAGTCGCCGCGCAGACCGAGCAGATAGCCGAACCCGTGCAGGAGGCGACCGCGCATGGGGTGCTCGGGTACATCCGCGAGCAGCGTGTACGCACGTTCGAAAACGCCCTTGGTTTCGCTGCCGACACCGAACATGTGGAAGGCCGAAACTCCCTGCAACGTGGCCAAGGTAATTTCAAGCGTATCGCGCTCCGTGCCTTCGGGTGCCTGCATAAGAAGAATTAGGGCGCGCTCAGTCAGGCCGATGCACAAGTCCGGGCTGAAGTGCAGTAGCGCGGCTTCTGCGGCCTCGGCGTAGTAGCGCAGTGCAATCATCGGCAGCCGACCGCGGTCGT
>DQGF01000101.1:13720-13900 GCA_003525045.1 Pseudomonas sp.
ACCGCGGTCGAAGTGCATCGCCAGTTCCGAGGCAGCAACTGGCACGCCAACCCTGCGTTCGCGCTCAAGGGCAGTGCCGACCTGGCGATGGAGATGAGTGCGCAACGAACGCGGCGTGCGGTCATACAGCACCTGGCGAAAGAGGGCATGTCGGAACGAGTAAGGCAGCTCTTGCGCTTC
>DQGF01000101.1:14213-14581 GCA_003525045.1 Pseudomonas sp.
TCAACATCGCGAGGCTGCGATTGTGTGAGCCATAGCTGTTCGCGCCTCAGCTCCTCACAAGCGCCGGTTACCGAGGAGAGGTCGCGCTCGAGGGCCAGCGAAACCGTCTCAACCCGGAAATCGGCCCCGCACACCGCTGCTGCCGAGAGGAGTGTACGTTGCTCGGGAGCCAGCTTGGCGATGTAGTGATCAATGATGGCGGCAAGGTTGTCGGGAACCGACAAATTCGCCAGCCGAGCTTCGATGGTGGTTTCTTCGTCCTTTGCATCCATCACTTCACTGATGATTGACGACACGAACAATGGCACCCCGTCGGTCCGTTCGTGCAGGGCGCGCACGAAGGTTTCATCACGTGCTAGTGAGGCCGA
>DQGF01000101.1:14897-16468 GCA_003525045.1 Pseudomonas sp.
CGCAGCGCCACATAGTCCGCGACCTCGGTTTCGGAAAACGGGTCGAGCACCACTTCCTCGCACAAACGTTGCAGACGCAGTTCATGGCGTAATGAGCTGAGCGGATGGTCGAGCGCCACCACTTCGGCAAGGCGGAAGCTCGACAGCCACATGAGCCGCGCGGGGCCGCGTCGGCGGGCCATGTAGTTGATGAGCTGGACCGTCGCCCGATCACTCCAGTGTAGGTCTTCAGTCACCAGCAACAGCGGTCGCACCTCTGTGTAGCGGTCCAACAACTCACCGAATTCCCTCAGCATGCGTTCCGGGCCGACGCCGGCCAGCTCGCGCCGCAATGCGTCTCGCTCCTCCGTGCTACTCAGCCACGGCAATTGCAGGAGCCAGGTTGGTGCCACATCGCGCAACAACGGCGGCAGGGTCGGGTCGCTGCGGCACAGATCGGCCAACGCCTCCAGCACCGGCAGGTACGGTTCGCCGGTGCCGAAGTGCTCCATGCAATGGCCGCGTGCGCAAGCGATGCCGCCAAGGCCGGCGAGGAAATGTTCGATCAACGTGGTCTTGCCTATCCCCGGTTCTCCAGCAAGCCAGACCACGGCACGCTGGCCACCACCGGTCCGCTCCCATGCCCGTTGCAGTCTGGTGACCTCGTCGATGCGACCGATGAATGACGGCAACGGAGGTGAGCCGGCTGCCGAAACCGCCGGGGATGCAGGTGGCATCGAAGCAGCAGAGGACGGCACGGCGAGGAAGCGATAGCCGCGCCGGGACACAGTCTCGATAAAACGAGGATGCTTGGGGTCATCGCCCAACACCTTGCGCAGATCGCTGATGGCCGTCTTCAGGACCGAATCGCTGACAAACCGATGCCCCCACACGGCGTCCAGCAAGGCGTCTTTGGATACCAACGAACCCGGCTGGCGTGCGAGCACACACAACAACAGAAAAGGGGTAGGCGCCAACGCCAACGCTTGCCCATCACGCAACAAGCAAGCGTTGGCCTCGTCGAGTTCGAACTCGCCAAAGTCAAGCAGTACGGGGGTTGGATGGGGCTGCGGACGCGCCACGGTTGATTCCTAAAGACTAAAAACAGGGTGGTGCGCTGAAGATTCGCACGGGGTTCGATGCTAGAAAACGATGCGCCCGACGTCCTAGTCCTGTGGATCTGACTTCCTGCACCGACTGTTCTCCAACCTTGGCTCGGCTCCCTGGCAGTTACGCACTTCAGTCCCGGGTCGTTGCTCCCATGACAACGCCGATCAACTCTGAAGCCAAGCGTCGTCGGTCGGAAACTGGCACATACGCAACTTCATGCCACGAGCCTTCTTCGCCTTAACGTGGCCAGTTACGGCCTGGCATCTCAACTCGTCCGTTCGGCCTCATCACGGCTTTTTCAATGATCTCAATAATTAATGACAAAAACATCAATATTGAAATATTTCTCAATATTGCATACCTTGATTCTGCCTGATGATGAGACCTGTGCGCCTAACGGCTTGTTCGTGCAACATCGTCGGGGTGACAAGCTAGTACGTGGCAGCCTGTTCCCCCAAGCCTGGATTCGCACCCTGCAAAAG
>DQGF01000206.1:0-1267 GCA_003525045.1 Pseudomonas sp.
GCCGCGCTGGCGGCAAATTTCTCGTAGTAGAAGTTTGCTGGCGCGATGCCTTTTTCGCGAATGAACTGGCTGACCGCTTCGACCATCGGCGGCGGGCCGCACAGGTAGACATCGACGTCGCCATCGTTCAAATGCTTGGGCTCGATGTGCTGGGTCACGTAGCCCTTGAGCGGGTGCTGGCTGTCCGGGCTGGCGACGCAGGCGCTGAAGCTGAAGTTCGGAATGCGTGCGGCGAAGGCTTCGAGTCGATCCATTTCCACCAGGTCGAAATCGTGGGTCACGCCATAGATCAGATGCAGCGGATACTCACTGCCCTGCTCGGCGATTTTCTCCAGCATCGCGGTAAACGGCGCCAGACCGGTACCACCGGCCAGCAGCAACAACGGCCGGCGGATGTCGCGCAGATAGAAACTGCCCAATGGCCCAGCCAGGCTCATGCTATCGCCGGCCTTGGCCATGCCGGTGAGGAAGCTGCTCATCAAGCCGCCGGGCACGTTGCGAATCAGAAAACTGACCTCGCCGTCACGCTGCAACGAGCTGAACGAGTAAGCGCGGGTCTGCTCGCTGCCGGGAATCCCCAGGTTCACGTACTGCCCCGGCAAGAACGCCAATTTGCTCAAGGCTTCGCCTTTGATCGACAACGCGATGGTGCTGTCAGACAACTGGCGCACGGCGCTGATGGTCGCGTCATAGCTGGTCTGACGGGTGCGGCAAACTTCCGAGGAGGTCGGCACGCGGACCACACAATCGCTCAGGGCGCGCATCTGGCAGGTCAGGACAAAACCTTGCTCGACTTCTTCCGCGCTGAGCGCATCTTCGATGTATTCCTCGCCCAAGTCATAACGCCCAGCCTCGGCGAAGCATTTGCAGGTGCCGCAAGCACCGTCGCGGCAGTCCAGCGGAATGTTGATGCCCTGGCGGTACGCGGCATCGGCCACGGTCTCGCCCACATTGGCGTCGATGAACCGGGTGACGCCGTCTTCAAAATTAAATGCGATCGAATGAGTCATGACGGCTGTCTCACAAATGGTAAACATCGATGACCTGGCGAACGTAGTCGTTCTTCAGGATCACTTTCTTGGCCTTGATCAGCGGGTTTTCACCACGCACATCGAGGGTGTAGAAACTGCTGCCGAAATAGCTGTCGACGGTCTTGTAGCGAAAACTCAGGGTGTGCCAGTTGAAGCGCACCTTGCATAGCCCGTCGGCCTGTTCGAGCAGCTCGATGTTGCTGATGTTGTGCGAGGTACGAGTGTCCGGCATGGTG
>DQGF01000206.1:1543-3428 GCA_003525045.1 Pseudomonas sp.
GTTGCTGATGTTGTGCGAAGTACGGGTGTCCGGCATGGTGGCGCTGGAACGCTCGGTCTTGATGCGGAAGACGCGGTCTTCCAGACCGGTGCGATTGCCGTACCAGATCAGCGAGATTTCCCGCTGCGGGTCTTCGGTCAGCTCATCGTTGTCGTCCCAGGACGGCATCCAGTAGGTGGCGTCCGGGGCGTACAACTCCAGCCATTGATCCCATTCCCGGTCATCGAGGTAACGGGCTTCGCGATAGAGAAAGTCGCGCACGGCTTCATAGGTGATAGTCATTGCACGGCCTCCACTGCAATCAGTTCGGACTGCTCTGCGGCCAAGGCCTTGAGCATGGTCTGCTGCCAATACTTGTGCTGCAGCACGAACAGGCCTTCGTCTTCGGTGCGAACGCCGCTGAGCAGCGGATGCAGGTCGATTTCCTTGGCGGCGTCATCGGCACCTTCGACCCAGTGTTCGGCGCCACGGGACATATCGTTCCAGGCCGTCGCGCTGCCCTCATAACTGGTCTGGCAGGAACGGAATTCTTCCAGGTCGTCCGGAGTGGCCATGCCGCTGACGTTGAAGAAATCCTCGTACTGACGAATCCGGCTCGAACGCGCAGTGTCGCTCTCGCCTTTGGGGGCGATGCAGTAAATGGTGATTTCCGTGCGGTTGACCGAGATCGGCCGGGCGATGCGGATCTGCGAGCTGAACTGGTCCATCAGGTACACGTTCGGGTACAGGCACAGGTTGCGCGAGTTCTCGATCATCCAGTCGGCACGGGCCTTGCCGAAGTCCTGGGCCAGCTCGTCGCGACGCTCGTACAACGGGCGATCTTCCGGGTTGGCCCAACGGGTCCAGAGCAGCATGTGGCCCTTGTCGAAGGAGTAGAAACCACCGCCCTGCTTCGCCCAGGCGCCGGCGCTCATGGTCGGGTTGCTATCGCCGGCTTCGCGCTGCTTGCGCTGGTTCTGGGTCGCGGCATAGTTCCAGTGCACGGAGCTGACGTGGTAACCGTCGGCGCCGTTTTCGGCAGTGAGTTTCCAGTTGCCTTCGTAGATGTAGCTTGAGGAACCGCGCAACACTTCCAGGCCATCGGCGGACTGGTCGACGATCATGTCAATGATCTTCGCCGACTCGCCCAAGTGCTCGACCAGCGGCACCACATCGGCCTTCAAGCTGCCGAACAGGAAGCCGCGATAGGATTCGAAACGCGCAACTTTGGTCAGGTCGTGGGAGCCTTCGCAATTGAAGCTGGCCGGATAGCCGGCTTCAGCCGGATCCTTGACCTTGAGCAGTTTGCCGGAGTTGTTGAAGGTCCAGCCGTGGAACGGGCAGGTGTAGGAGCTCTTGTTGCCGGACTTGTGCCGGCACAGCGTCGCGCCGCGATGGCTGCAGGCGTTGAGGAACGCATTGAGCACACCGTCCTTGTTGCGCGCGATGAAGATCGACTGGCGCCCCATGGTGGTGGTGTAGAAATCGTTTTTGTTGGGAATCTGGCTTTCGTGGGCGAGGTACAGCCAGTTGCCTTCGAAGATGTGTTTCATCTCGAGGTCGTAAAGCCGCGGGTCGGTGAACATCTCACGTTTGCAGCGATAGATGCCCTGCTCTGGGTTGTCTTCAAGCAGGGAGTGCAGGTATTCCGGTCGCAGGGTCATGGCCGCCGCCTCCATTGTTATAGTCAGGCAGGGCCATGCTAGGACGAGGGGATGAGGCGGACTATCCGCTGGATGCAGATCTGTATCCGTTTTGTGCAGAACGCGATGCGACGCTTAACCTGTGGCGAGGGAGCTTGCTCCCGCTGGGTCGCGCAGCGGCCCCTAAACCGACGACCGCAGCATTCAGACAAACCGCGCCCAACGGCATTACGACTGCTGCGCAGCCAAGCGGGAGCAAGCTC
>DQGF01000206.1:3749-4855 GCA_003525045.1 Pseudomonas sp.
GCAAGCTCCCTCGCCACAGGTTATGCGCCGCTCTATCGCTTGATTGCAGTCAGTGGCGGCGTTTGAGGGTGTCCGAGGGCAATTCGCCGAACTGTTTACGGTAGTTGTCAGAGAACCGTCCCAGGTGCAGGAAGCCGTAATCCATGGCCACCTCCGTGACGTTGCGCACGTTGCAGGTCGGGTCGCTCAGGCAGGCATTGATGCGCTCGAGGCGCTTCTGCCGGATGTAGTTCTTCGGCGTGGTGCCGGCGTTGCGCTCGAACAAGCCGTACAGCGACCGCAGGCTCATCCTTGCCTGGCGCGCCAATTCTTCGCTGTCGATGTCCTGCTTCAGGTGCTGCGCAATGTAGTCAGCGATCACCTCGAATGTGGCCGTCTGTGAGCCGAGACTGATCCGGCTGACATTGGTCGTCATCAGGCTGAGCATTTTGCTGACGATGATCTGGGCGTAGTGCTCCTGCACCCTGGGGATCTGCTCTGTGGCCTCGGCTTCCTGGCAAATCATCGCCAGCAGACCGACAAAACCTTCAAGTTCGTCGAGCTGATACCGGTTCTCAAGGAACCGCACGCCCTGCCCCGGGTACCGCCAGCGCTGCTCATCGCACACGGATTCGAGCAACGGCGTGGGGACCTTGAGGATGAATTTCTCGCAATCGTCGGAATACGTCAGGTCCACCGGATCGTCGGGATTGATCAACAGTAATTCGCCAGGGGCAAAGTAGTGTTCCTGGCCGTGACCGCGCCACAGGCAGTTGCCACGCAGCAATACTTGCAGGTGATAGACGCTTTCCAGGGCACCGGAGGTGACCCGTACGCTGCCGCCATAGCTGATGCGGCAGAGGTCGAGACTGGCAAATTTTCGATGATTGAGGCTGGCCAGCGGTCGCCCGGCCCGCGGCATCAGAATGCAATGGTTACCGACGTGCTGATTGACGTAGCCCGACACCGCGTAAGGATCGGCGTGGTCGAATACGGTGCTGCGCTGACTCAACAATTGCGCTTGCATCATCGGGTCACTCTCGTTGTTGTTATAGGGTTCGTCGGGTCTTCCGGGGTAGTGCTTGCAAGGGTGTGTCAGTGGAGTGACCTGTGGGAGCGGGCTTGCT
>DQGF01000021.1:0-871 GCA_003525045.1 Pseudomonas sp.
GGCAAGCCAGCGCCTACACCACCCCTGCACACCGCTGGATTGTGAAAAACGCCGCAGCGAAGACGTCTGCAGGCAACATAAATACCCGTATACGGCTCACGAAGCCCGTTCATGGATTGTTTACGGGTATTTTTGCCAATTTATCCGGCCCACAAGCGTTGCTCGATAACGGTGATCGTTTGATCTGCACTTCAGCACTTGTTCTTGAGCGACTACGCTCGATAGTTATCGCTCACATCGTCGAGCTGGCAAAACTCCAAACCAGCCCAAAAGGAAGCGCACAGATGACCCGTCTCACTGCGAAAGACTTTGCCCCGGAACTGCTCGAACTGTACGACTACTACGCCCACGGCAAGATCAACCGGCGCGAGTTTCTCGATCGTGCGGCGTTGTTCACTCTGGGCGGTTTGACGGCCGGTGCCCTCCTCGCGGCGCTGAGCCCCAATTATGCGCTCGCCGAGCAGGTCGAGTTTACCGACCCGGACATCGTCGCCGAGTACGTCACCTACCCTTCGCCCAAGGGCAACAGACAGGTCCGTGGTTATCTGGTGCGCCCGGCGAACGCCAGCGGCAAGGTACCGGCGGTGGTAGTGGTGCATGAAAACCGCGGGCTCAACCCGTACATCGAGGATGTCGCGCGGCGTGTGGCCAAGGCCGGTTTCATCGCCCTCGCCCCCGATGGCCTGACGTCGGTCGGCGGCTATCCGGGCAACGATGACAAAGGCCGGGAACTGCAGGCGACTGTCGATCCTGAAAAGCTCATGAATGACTTTTTCGCCGCCATCGAGTGGTTGATGAAGCACGACGCAACCAGCGGAAAAGTCGGCATCACCGGGTTCTGTTACGGCGGTGGCGTGGTCAATGCCGCCAA
>DQGF01000021.1:1169-3302 GCA_003525045.1 Pseudomonas sp.
GGGCGTGGTCAATGCCGCCGCCGTCGCCTATCCGGAACTGGGGGCTGCCGTATCCTTTTACGGTCGCCAACCAGACCTTAAAGACGTCCCCCGCATCAAGGCTCCGCTGATGTTGCACTATGGCGAACTGGATACCCGTATCAACGAAGGCTGGCCCGCCTATGAGAAGGCATTGAAAGCCGCGGGCAAGATCTATGAAGCCTACATTTATCCGGGTGCCAACCACGGTTTCCATAACGACTCCACGCCTCGATACGATGACGCTGCGGCGAGATTGGCCTGGGACCGGACGCTGGGGTGGTTTCGGCGGTATCTGGTTCAGGGGTGAGGTTGGGCATGACTCACACGGCTCGTTGCAGATCATCGCTGATGCACGGGGCTTGTGCCGTCTCCATCAGCAACTGATCCACCACACGCGACAGTGCGGTATGAACCTCCCCGGTGCTACGCAGGACTTGCTCGTAAAGCATGCGCTGTCGCTCTGCACTGGTCCCTTCCCGGAGAATCCGCCGCGCCTGGGAAAAGACCTCCTCGACACCCATTGCCTGCGCTGCGTCGCCAAAAATCTGTTGCGCCATGAACAGCCACTGCTCGGCAGAGAAAGGCCGGTCGTAACCCTCGACAATGAACGACGCGTGGATGCCGGAGCGTTTCGCCCGCCAGCGATTTTCCTGGAGGATCCATCGGGATGCCTGTGACCAGGTCGATCCCGGGCGAGGTTGATCGATGGCACCGGCGACCAGTAACCGAAACAGCGAGGCAATGCACAAGGCATCATCCAGGCGCGGGCAGGCATCCGTCATCCGTAACTCCAGGGTCGGAAACCGGGCAGCGGGTCGTACCCCCCACCAGCATTCGCTGGCCTGGCGGATGGCGCCGGTACGGATCAGCAAGGCGACGTAGGCGTCATAGGCGCCTTGATCCTCGAAGTACTCCGGAACGCCCATCCTCGGCCACTCATCACAGGCCGTCTGGCGATAGCTCATGAAGCCGCTGTCGGCGCCGTTCCAAAAGGGCGAGGAGCTACTCAGTGCCAACAACAACGGCATCCACGGTAAGACCTCGTTCATCACTTGAATGCGATCCACATGACCCGGCACTTCAACATGCACGTGCAGACCGGATAGCAGACTACGCCGGGCGACGTGCTGGTAGTCTTCGAACAGTTGAAGAAAGTGGGTTTGCTCGGTGGCCTGTTGGGTACGCCAGTCAGCCAAAGGGTGAATGCCGGCCGTGAGCAGTCCCAGACCATAAGGTTCGAGCGCGAGCCGCAACCTTTGCCGAGCAGTATCGAGGTACTCCGCGGCTGCCGGAAGGCTGGTGAAGACGGGGGAAGCGACTTCGATTTGCCCCTGGAACATTTCATGGGCAAAACAATCGCCCAGTCCCGCCTTGCACGCTTCGATCGCAGCGCCGGGGGGCTTTGCGGCCATGCACCGTGAGTCCAGGTCGGTGATGAAGTATTCCTCTTCAATGCCGAAATTCAGGTGGCTGTTCATCCAGGCGCCCTCAGTGATAATCCTCCCCCGCGACCGCGCGCAGATACGCCTGATCCGCCTCGATTCGCAAGTCGCGCCACTCTTCCCAAGTGACGATCCCCTGGCGATCCATCTCATCCGACTGTCGTAGCAGCTCTTCATGGTAGACATCGGGAGATTCCATTCTCAGCGCGATGTTCTCCAGCGCTCGATGCCAGCAATCCAATGCACAAAGTCGTCGTTCCTCGGCCTGCGTCAGCAGGTTTCTGAATGAGTTCATGACCGTGGAATTCCAGAGTTATTTTGTGAATGGAGCTATCGGCTGCGATATAGGTTCATGAGGGCCGACAAGAGGTGTAAAGACGGTGGCAAAAAATCTCGAACTTGGCCCTTGGCGCTGCATCCAATGTGTAGGCCAACCGAGGTAAGCACCATGAATAACGATGACCGTGACGACGACGTCGAATCACCCGCAACGTCGAACGCCCCACCCACTGAAACGTCCGGCAAGCTGGTCAACGTGGTGGAACGGGATCTTGAAGACAGGGACAGTGACACCAAGGGGGTGGATGAAAGCATCACGCCCTCTTCCACCCGGACCAAGGAGCAGGACGTTGAGGAGCTCAGTAAAAAAATTGCCGAGATAGAACGCAAG
>DQGF01000466.1:0-10453 GCA_003525045.1 Pseudomonas sp.
TCCCCGCGAACCAGACGCTGCGGTGTGCCTGCCGGAACGCGTTATCGTTCTTCGCGGGCAAGCCTCGCTCCTACGGGATGTTTGCGCGGAGCACGGTCGCTGGCAGTGGCTCACCACGCTCGACACTCGCCGCCACCGCATCCATCAAACCACTCAACTCATACCCCTGGGCCTTGAGCCAATCCTGGTCGTAATAGGTGGTGGCATAGCGCTCGCCGCCATCGCACAAAATCGCCACGATCGACCCGGACTCACCCGCCGCCACCATCTGCTGAGCCGCCATCAGCGCGCCGATCAGGTTGGTGCCGCTGGATCCGCCCACCCGGCGTCCCAAGTGTTGCGCCAGGTAATGCATGGCCGCCAGTGACAGGGCGTCCGGCACTTTGACCATCGCATCGATCACCTTGGGCAGGAACGACGCTTCCACCCGGGGCCGACCAATGCCCTCGATTCGCGAACCATGATCCAGGCGCAGGCTGGCGTCGCCCGTCAGGTAGTAATCGAAAAACACCGAACGCTCGGCATCGGCGCAGAGCACACGAGTGCAATGTTGGCGATACCGTACATAACGACCAAGCGTCGCGGTGGTGCCACCCGTGCCGGGACTGGAAATCAGCCAGCTCGGCTCGGGATGCTGTTCGAAACGCATCTGCTGGAAGATCGATTCGGCGATGTTGTTGTTCGCTCGCCAATCAGTGGCCCGCTCGGCGTAGGTGAACTGGTCGATGAAATGTCCGTCCTGCTCGCGTGCAAGGCGTTCGGATTCGGCATAGATCTGCGTCGGATCGTCCACCAGATGACTCTGACCACCGTAGAAAGCGATCTGCGCGATCTTCTCTTTGGACGTTGTCGCCGGCATCACCGCAATGAACGGCAGCCCCAGCATACGGGCGAAGTACGCCTCGGAAATCGCCGTCGAACCGCTGGATGCCTCGATCACCGGCGCACCGGGCTTGAGCCAGCCGTTACACAGCGCATAGAGGAACAAGGAGCGGGCCAACCGGTGTTTCAGGCTGCCGGTGGGATGGCTGGACTCGTCCTTGAAATACAACTCGATGCCCGCAAAACCCGGCAACGGCAAGGGAATCAGATGGGTGTCGGCACTGCGCTGAAAATCGGCTTCGATGATTCGGATGGCTTCGCGAGCCCACTGTCGGTTGTCGCTCATGGTGGTTTTCTCGTTCGAGTCGGCCTTTGAGCAAGGCTCAGCTGACAAGCTTAGGAAAAATCCTACATCACGCACAGATACAGCTGAGGTTCAATACGCCCGGCAACTGCTAGGCTCAGCTCCGTGTCGACCATTAGCGCTGCAACGCTATATAACAAAAAAGAATATAACTTTTGTTTTAACAACTAACGGTACGCGGTAGGGTGTGCCACCTTTTGAATCAATCGATGGAGAGCGACCTTGCCTCTGCGTAGCACTTTCACGCGTTTCTTTCAGTTGGAAGCTGCCAGCGGTCTGTTATTGATCGCCGCTGCAGCCCTGGCTTTGATCATCAACAACTCTCCGCTGTCGTGGCTCTACAACGGCCTGCTGGACACCCCCGTGGTCGCCCAGATCGGCGCGCTTAAAATCGCCAAGCCCTTGCTGCTGTGGATCAACGACGGCCTGATGGCCCTGTTCTTCCTGCTGATCGGCCTGGAAGTGAAGCGCGAAGTGCTCGACGGTCAGCTGTCCAAGCCGTCGCAGATCGTCCTGCCTGGCGCGGCCGCCATTGGCGGCATGGTGGTGCCGGCGCTGATCTACTGGTTTCTCAACCGGGATAACCCGCCAGCCCTCAGTGGCTGGGCCATTCCGATGGCCACCGACATCGCCTTCGCCCTCGGCGTGCTCGCCCTGCTGGGCAAGCGGGTGCCGGTGTCGCTGAAGCTGTTCCTGATGACACTGGCGATCATTGACGACCTTGGCGCCATCATCGTCATCGCGATTTTCTATTCAGGCGCGCTGTCGACCCTGTCACTGGCGCTGGCCGCGGCCTGCATCGTGGCATTGATCGCGATGAACAGGGCCGGCGTGGTCAAGCTCGGGCCGTACATGATCATCGGCCTGATCCTGTGGGTCTGCGTACTCAAGAGTGGCGTCCACGCGACACTGGCCGGCGTGACGTTGGCCTTCTGCATTCCGCTTCGCACCAAAAACGCCGAACCTTCGCCGCTGCTGACCCTGGAGCACGCCCTGCATCCATGGGTGGCCTACGGCATCCTGCCGCTGTTCGCCTTCGCCAACGCCGGCCTGTCCCTGAGCGGCGTAACCGTCGAAAGCTTCACCCACCACGTGCCGATGGGCATCGCGGTCGGCCTGCTGCTGGGCAAGGCGCTCGGCGTGTACGGCCTGACCTGGCTGGCGGTGAAAATCGGCATCGCCGCCCTGCCCCAAGGCGCCAACTGGGGCCAGGTAATGGGCGTGGCGATCCTCTGTGGCATCGGTTTTACCATGAGTTTGTTTGTCGGCTCCCTGGCGTTTGTGCCGGGTGCCAGTGAATACGCCGGGATGGATCGGATGGGGATTTTGACGGGGTCGATACTGGCGGCGGTGATCGGGTATGCGGTGACGGCGGTGGCGAGTCGTAAGCACGCGCTTCAAGCGGCTTAGCGCAAACAAGCGTTGATCATCGGGATCAACGCTTAGGGAATGAGGGAGCCGAGTGTTTCCTCATTTTCAATCCGAAATTGCCCACAGAGCCGCCGGACTCGTAGCGCGCTCATTGCAGATTTGTATGGCATCAATCTCTATTCCAGACCCTCGTATTTTCGATCTGATTTTCCATCCTGGAGAGTATTTTGGCGATGGGGACAATAAACGAGAGCTGGCACCGGAGCAGGTGATCGAAGTAGCTTTGGAAGGTAGAGGTGCTCCCGGATGACACTGGGAAATTGGCTGAAATAACCACTTATCCGGACTCAATACGCCCAAACCAGCTCCCACAGGTAATCGGGGCGCACACAAATCCTGTGACCGGCAAAGATCCAATGTGGGAGCGAGCCTGCTCGCGAATGCGAACTGACATCCGGCATCGATGTCGACTGACATGCCCTCTTCGCGAGCAGGCTCGCTCCCACATTTTGAACTGCATGCGGACCAGAGAACCAGGCCGGCCGGTAGATCGTGGGGGGTTGTGTCTCTTGCTGCATCCGAAAAAAAACCCCGACCAGTCAACTGATCGGGGTTTGCTTTTGCCTCGTCCGGCTTAATGCGAAACGCGGCTCGTACCATCCACCGTGGCAATCCGCACACGCTCGCCAACACGGAACACTTCGTTCTCCTGAACCTGTTGCACATAGGCGCGCATGCTGCCGTCGTCTTCACGGACGGTGATTTCCACGCCCTGGGTGCGGGTCAGGCCTTCTTCGGTAGCGGAACCGAGCAGACCGCCCGCCACTGCGCCGATGACGGCTGCGACAATGCTGCCGCGACCGCCGCCGATGGCGCTACCGCCGACACCACCCACAACTGCGCCAGCGGCACCGCCGATAGGGGTTTTGGTGCCTTCGATTTTTACCGGACGCAATGCTTCAATGGTGCCCATGCGAATCGTCTGTACACGACGCGCTTCGTCACGGGAGTAGGAGTCACCCGTCAGGTTCGATTGGCAGCCAGTGAGCAACATCGCCATGGTGGAAAAGGAAGCAACCAACAGAACAGACTTACGCATAGCATCAACTCCAAAAAGACAGGTATTCATTAAACTCCGCAGCTCGTCGCCTGTCACGGCATCGCCCGGATAAAATTGGTTTCATTCAGTTCCGGTACAGTCGCCCTCGCGAACTCACCACACAGTAGCGGCAAATTCCGGTTCTGCCCCGCTGACTCAAGGATTGTCATGGATTACTTCATCATTGTCGTCACCACTGTCGCCGGCCTGTACTTCCATGGGTGGCTGTACGTGCGGATCAAACGCTGGATGGACCGCGATCTGGCGTTGTCCCTGGCGGGTGCAGACGAGCATAAGAAAGCCTTCATGCTGCATCAACTGGCAAACGCTCAGGCGCAGAAGATCAAGCGTCGGGACCTGCCGCAGTGGCTGGAGGCCGCTGCGGCAGGCTATCCCGGTCGGTAGACTGCTTAGGGTGCCAGACGTTCAAGAATCCAGTCGGCGCCCTGCAAACGGTAGTTGAGGCGGTCGTGCAGACGGCTCGGACGGCCCTGCCAGAATTCGATGCGCTCAGGCAGCAGACGATAACCGCCCCAATGCTCCGGGCAGTGAGGCTGGGTGTCGCTGAAGCGTTGCTCGGTGTTCTTGAGCAGGGCTTGCAGTTCGTCACGATCAGCAATCACGCGACTTTGCGGTGAAGCCCAGGCACCCAGTCGACTGCCCAGCGGCCGCACTTGATAGTAGGCATCGGACTCCTCGGGCGTCACCTTCACCACCCGACCCTCGATACGCACTTGCCGCTCCAGGGCCGGCCAGAAAAAGGTCATGGCTGCAAACGGATTCGCAGCCAGGTGCTGACCTTTGGCACTGTCGTAATTGGTGAAGAAGGTGAAGCCTTGCTCGTCCAATCCCTTGAGCAACAGGATGCGGCAATGCGGCCGACCGTCCTGATCGACGGTGGCCAGGGTCATGGCGTTGGCTTCCACCGGCGCCTGTTCGGTTTTTACCGCGTCGGCGAACCATTGGTGGAACAGCGCGAACGGCTCGGCCGGGGCTTGCGCCTCCGTCAGGCCATCACGGGTGTAGTCGCGACGCATATCAGCCAAGCCCTGGGTCATGACGCATTCCTTTTGGTTAACGAATCACTTTTTTGCGGCATCGGCAGCGGCGACTTTCTTGTCAGCGGCTGCGGCTTTGGCCGGCGCGGTCTTTTTCGCCGGAGTTTTGGCCGGTGCTTTCTTGGCTGGAGCCTTGGCAGCGGCTTTCTTGGCCGGAGCCTTTTTCGCTGCAGGGACAGCCGCTTTCGTCGCCGCTGGCGCAGGGGTGACTGGCGTGGCCACTGGTTTGACGTCCTGGGCAGCGACCAAGCGTACTGGCGCCGGCGCCGGCATGTTGTACTTGCTCAACAACGCCACCATGGTGTTCTGCGGCGTCATCAACAGTTCCACGCGACGGTTCAAGGCACGGCCTTCATTGCTGTCGTTGGCAGCACGCGGGGCTTCGCCGCCCATGCCGCGCAGCATCAGGCGATCACGCTGCAGACCGCTGAGACGGAAAATTGCGGCCACGGATTGGGCACGTTCCTGACTCAGTTTCAAGTTGGCCGGTGCGGCGCCCGAGGTATCGCTGTGACCGAGTACCAGTACGGCAGTCTTTGGATCGACTTCGAGGATTTTCGCAACGCGGGTGAAGGGACCGAGGGTTACCGGCAGCAGCATGGCCGGACGGTCAGGGTTGAACGAGCCTTCTACCGGCGCGGTGACCACCAGCACGTTTTCACGGCGCTCGAGTTGCAGATTGCTGTCTTTGATCGCCTCGCGCAGGCGCGGTTCATAATCGTCGAGCCAGGCCTGGGTGACTTTCGGATCAGGCATCGGCACGGCTTTGGCGGTGCTTTGCTCCTTGCCACCGAACGGCCACCACCATTTGCCACCTGCATCGGCTTCAGCCTTGGCCACTTCGACAGGTTTGGCTACAGGTTTTACTTCCGGTTTTTTGTCGAGCACCTCTTCGGAGCCAAACGGCCAGTACCAGGGGCTGGCGGTTTCAGCCTTGGCGACAGGTGCAGTCGCGGCAGGCTTGAGGGGCGCCGGGGCCGGAGCCGGTTCTTTAGTCGCGACTTTGTCGGAGGAACCGAACGGCCACCAGCTGCTGCCATCTGAATCATTTTGTGGGGTTTGTGCGCAACCGGTAATGGCGAAGCACAGGGCCAAGGCGAGGGTTTTATTGGATGACATTGGATTTCCACAAAATGAAGTAATGAAAAAACAGGCCGGATTGACCCGGGATAAACAGACGCTTTGAAAACATAAAGGCCATCGGGTTCCCGCCCTGGAACCCTTGAGCAGGATTTACAGACAAGTGGCCAGTATCCGCACCAGCTTTTGCGCCCGCGGATCCATCAAGACGTACGGCCCCAGGGTATTTGTCACAAAACCGAAGGCCACATCGTAATCCGGGTCAGCAAAACCGGTGGAACCGCCCGCCCCCGGATGGCCGAAGGCGCGAGGGCCAAGGCCGTAGGTCGCATTGGCGACGTCCGGTTGATCAAGCATGCAACCCAGGCCGAAACGGGTCCGGGTCAGTAAAGTCTTGTCTTCGCCGAGGCTGTGTTCGCGGGTCAGCTCGTCGAGCATTTCGCTTTCCAGCAGACGGCCATCAAGCAGACCGGCGTAGAACCCGGCCAGGCTGCGGGCATTGCCGTGGCCATTGGCGGCCGGCTGCTGCATCCGGCGCCATTGCGGCTTATTGGTGCTGGTCATGATCGACGGCGGGTTAGTAAACGCCCTCGTGGTCATGGCCATCGGTTCGCGCATGGTCACTTGGAGCAAGCGCTGAGCGGCGGCATCGCCGACGTTGCCCTTGCCACGGGCGATGTGCGCCACGCGGTGAAATTCTTCATCC
This sequence comes from Pseudomonas sp., assembly GCA_003525045.1. Lineage (GTDB taxonomy): Bacteria > Pseudomonadota > Gammaproteobacteria > Pseudomonadales > Pseudomonadaceae > Aquipseudomonas. The sequence goes on from DQGF01000466.1 coordinate 6,501, forward strand.
GCCAGGCCGACATGAAAATCCAGCCCCAAAGGCTTGGCGACGCGCGCCACAATGGACTCGCCCGGTCCTCGACCGTCGGCACGACGCAGTAACTCGCCGACCAGCCAGCCGTATGTAATCGCGGCGTAACCGTGACCTTCACCCGGCGTCCACCATGGCGTTTCGGCGGCCAGGGCATCGACCATGGTTTGCCAGTCGTAAAGCGCTTCGGGCGCCAGCAACTCGCGCAGTGCCGGCAGACCGGCCTGATGGCAGAGCAATTGGCGCAGGGTCACGGACTCTTTGCCGGCGGCGGCGAACTCGGGCCAGTAGCGGGCAACCGGAGCATCCAGTTGCAACTTGCCTTCGGCCACCAGTTGCAGGGCGGTCACGGCGGTAAAGGTCTTGGTGCAGGAGAACAGATTGGCGATGGTGTCGCTGTGCCAGGCTTGGGTGCCATCCTTGTCGGCGCTACCCGCCCAAAGATCGACCACGGTTTCACCGCCGATCTGGATACACAACGCTGCGCCACGTTCCTGGGGATCGTTGAACAGCGCCGCGAACGCCTCACGCACCGCTTCGAACTTTAGATCGTAATAACCCTGAATCTGCACCCGCAACTCCCCTGGATAAACGCACTACAAAATGGCCCGCATTGTTCCAGCCATTGAGGGTTTTGGGAACAGGGGCGGGCTGGGCGGTTCAGAAATTCATGGCGTCTTGGAGGAAGCCTTCGCGGGCAAGCCTCGCTCCTACAGGTATTGCGCCGTCCTTGTAGGAGCGAGGCTTGCCCGCGAAAAACGATAACGCGGTCTCAGACCCTAGTGACCATTGGCCGAATGTCCACCCGCATGGCCCGCGCCCTGCCCCGGGCCTTTGCCGGCGTCGCCTTGTCTACCGCCCTCGGCATCATGACTGGCTTTTTCGGCCACCACCTTGACCTTCCCGACCTCTTTACCCAACTGATCGACGATCGCCAGATTGCTCTTGCGCACACTGTCGACGAAACCCTGGAAAGGCAGATCGGTAATGCCCACCAGACCAAAGTGACCGTTCTCCCCGTCTTGCAGGCGGCCGGTCACCGGTTGATCGAGGTACTGGAACCAATGCACACCGACAATCGACGGTTCGCTCATCGCCTGTTTGAGGAAGTTCGCATAGGCCGGCCCACGGTCTTCTTCTTTCGCCAATTGCGTCACGCCGCCCCAGAACGGGCCACGATCCGCGGAGCCGAAGTTGAATTCGGTGATCAGCACCGGCTTGTCCAGACTGCGCAGTGCGGCGAAGTCATAGCCATCCTGCGGTTGCAGGGTGTACATGTTGAAACTCAACACGTCGCAGTACTGGGCGCAGGATGCCACGGCTTCCGGGGTGCTGATGGCGAAACGGCCGCCCAGCAATAGCTGATTCGGCGCATGCCACTTCAGCGAATCGGAAATGGTCTTGAAATAAGTATCAGCGAAAACCTTCTGGAAGTATTTGAAGTCGGCTTCGATTTCCGGATATTCAGCGCTCGGCAGTGGCGGCACGAAGCCCGGGTCTTCCATCAATTCCCAGGCCGGCAGGTCAATGCCCCAGGCTTTGGACAGGCCCGCCTGGTTGCGGTACTTGTCTCGCAGTTGCTTGAGGAACGCGCGCTTGGCCGGCACGTCGGTGGTCATTTTCAAGGTGCCATAGGCCAGCGCGTAACGGGCTTTCGGATCGTCACCGGGACCGGCCCAGGCCAGTTCGTTATCGGCGAAGTATCCGATCAGCCACGGATCGTCGCGATGGTCGCGGGCAGCGATGGCCACGGCACGTTCGGTGGCCATGGCGAACCGCGGGTCGAACGGGTCGGGCATGCCGCCCCACCAGTCGTTGCCGGTGCTGATACTGGCGTAATCGCCGACGATCGACAGCGGCAAGGTGTACGGGACTCGGTCGGCGTTGGCCAATACCGGAGCACTCCAGTTACCGACGGTGTTGAAACCCCAGGCTTGCAGGCGATCAAGCGCGTGGCTGGCCCATTGCTTTTCATCGACCCGCGCTTTGCAGGGTTCGGCGACGGTCTGTTCAGCGTTTCTTTCGACGGTGGCTTCGACGGCGTCGACCTTGGCGGCTTCGGCAACACCGGCCCTGGATTCGGTAGCCGAAGGGGCAACGGGTTGCTCGCCGGCCTTGGCGACAGTCGCCTCGACAGCGTCGGCCTTGGCCGCTTCGGCAACACCGGCCTTGGTGTCGCTGCCCAGTGCGCAAGGTTCACCATACAGACGCTGCAAGTTGGCCCCATAGAAGTCGTACCAGCGACCGGCGTTATAGCCACGGCCCTGATCGGCACCATTGCCGCCGCGGTTGTCGCCTTCGCCAAAGTGGCTGGCCAGCAGCTCGTCGGGCTTTGGCAGGGATTCGAACATCCATTCGCGACCGGCAATGTAGGTCCGATTGACGTCCGGGGTCACGGTGTTGACCCCAAGCGAGTAGAACGGATGCCCTTCGGGAGTGACCAGGTACCAGCGGCCGTCACGTTTTTCTGTGCGGAAAAAGCCACTGGCCTTGAAGACCGGGCCTTTGTCCCAGCCACCGAACTTGTCCAAGGATGACTTCTCACGCTCGGCCAGCCAGGTTTTCAGCTGTTGCTGTTCCTTGGCGGCGCTGCTTTTGAGTTGTTCATCGTTGCTGATCTTCTCTGGCCATTTGGCTCGGGTGGATTGCCCGTAAGCGTCCACCAGACCGCCATAAGCCGCCTGGGTCACCGCTTCGCCATCCTGCACGCCGAACCGCTCAAGCAGGATGCTCTGGGCGACTTTCGGCTGATCCATCGACAAGGTCACCGACACCACCTGGCTGCGTTCCAGCTCCCCCGCGCTGCTGGCCAGCAATACGCGCTGACCGTCAAAGGTCATCGGCATCGGCGGCCCGGCTTTCATGCCCAGGCTCAATGGCGTAAACGGCTGCAGCGGCACCAGCAAGGTTTGCGCAGGGCCGGCCGGCAAATCGACGCGACTGACCAGGGTCTTGCCGTCGTTGCTCTGGATTTTTACATAGAGGGTCACGGCCCAATTCATCGCACTTTGAATCCGCAGACTCATGAAACCCGATTGCGACCAGTCCCAGGCACCGGTTTGCGGCGTCAGGCGCAAGGTCGGTTGCGCCACCGGGTTGAACGTCACCCGGCGCAACACTTCGCCTTCGGTTGTTTGTTCGGCGTTGGATTGCGGCAGGCTGGCGTCCTGAGTCGCCACCTGGACCACGTCGGCGGGGCGCACAAAGTTGAACAGCGTCTGTTGTCCGGCAGGAACTGCCAGCACAGGGGCTGCAAACATCAGGGTAAAAACGGCAGGTAACGAACGACGCAGCGAACGGCGAATCATGAGAACGAAATTCTCCCTAACGACCTTCAATGGGTCAGTGGAAAAGCGATGGGTAGAGAGATAGACAACGCGGTGGGCAAAATTGCCCACCGGTGTTTCAGGAAATTTCACGCCGGAAGGGTGGCAACGCATTGAGGATCGCCTTGCCGTAGCGCTGGGTTACCAGGCGCCGGTCGAGCAAGGTGATGGTGCCGCGGTCTTCTTCGGTACGCAGCAAGCGACCACAGGCCTGGACCAGTTTCAGCGAGGCGTCCGGCACGGAGATTTCCATGAACGGATTGCCGCCACGGGCCTCGATCCATTCGGCCAGGGCCGCTTCGACCGGGTCATCGGGCACCGAGAACGGAATCTTGGCGATCACCACGTGTTCGCAATACGCGCCGGGCAAGTCGACCCCTTCAGCGAAACTCGCCAGGCCAAACAGCACACTGGAGTCTCCGCCATCGACACGCGCCTTGTGCTTGTTCAGGGTTTCCTGTTTCGACAGGTTGCCTTGAATGAACACTTGCTTGCGCCAGTCGCGATCCAGGCCGTCGAACACGTCCTGCATCTGCTTGCGTGAGGAGAACAGCACCAGGGTGCCGCGCGAACCTTCCACCAGTTGCGGCAGGGCGCGGGTGATCG
>DQGF01000466.1:10734-12981 GCA_003525045.1 Pseudomonas sp.
TTTCCACCAGTTGCGGCAGGTCGCGGATGATCGCGGCGGTGTGGGCCGGCGCATCACGCGGATCGGCCTTCAGGTCCGGCACCCGCAGCACACCGGCATCGGCGTGGTGGAACGGGCTCGGGACCACGGCAGTGACGGCTTTTTTCGGCAGGCCGGCGCGCATGCGGAAACGATCGAACGTACCGAGCGCGGTCAGGGTCGCCGAGGTCACCAGCGCACCGTAAGCCACGTTCCACAGATTGCGTCGGAGCATTTCCGCCGCGAGGATCGGGCTGGCGTTGACCTCGATGTCGAACAGCGATCCGCTTTCGGCCAGGGTCAGCCAACGGGCCATGGGCGGGTTGTCTTCCGGGTCTTCGACGGTAAAGGCGGTCCACAACTCCCAGTTGCCCGAAGAACGGGACAACAGACTGCCAAACAGCGGATACCACTCTTCGGCCTGGTTGCTGGCGATGCCGATGTTGACCTCGCCGTCCATGCCCTCCTTGAGCAGTTCGGTAAGCCGGGTGAACAGATCCGTCAGGCGGGCAAAGCTCTTCTTCAGCTCGATGCCCATCTCGCGCATATGCTCGGGAATCACCCCGCCGACGAAACGGTGACGCGGCCGCTCACGGCCTTCGACGTCTTCGCCGGGTTTGAAATCGGCGACTTGCTCGCAGGCGGTGAACATGAACTGCTGCTGGGTCTTGATCTCACGCGCCAGCTCCGGCACCTGCTCGATCAACTTGCCCAGATCCCCCGGCAGCGGGTGCTGGGCCAGCAGCTTGGTAAGGTTCTTGGCGGTGGTTTCCAGCCAGTCGGCGGTGGAACGCAGGCGTGTGTAGTGGGCGAAGTGGCCGATGGCCTTGTCCGGCAGGTGATGACCTTCGTCGAACACGTAGATGGTATCGCGCGGATCGGGCAGCACCGCGCCGCCACCCAGGGCCAGGTCAGCCAGCACCATGTCGTGGTTGGTGACGATCACGTCGACCTTGCCCATGCCTTCGCGGGCCTTGTAGAAGGCGCACTGGCCGAAGTTGGGGCAATGGCGGTTGGTGCACTGGCTGTGATCGGTGGTCAAGCGCGCCCAGTCGGCGTCTTCCAGGGCGGTGGACCAACTGTCGCGGTCGCCGTCCCATTTATTACCGGCGAGCTTCTCGATCATGCTGGTGAACAGCTTCTGGCTGGCCTCGTCGACCTCGATCTTGAAGCCTTCTTCTTCGAACATCTGCGCCGTTGCGGTTTGTGCGTGGCCTTCCTGGAGCAGCATGTCGAGCTTGGACAGGCACATATACCGCCCACGGCCCTTGGCCAGGGCAAAGCTGAAATTCAGACCGCTGTTGCGAATCAGGTCGGGCAGATCCTTGTAAACGATCTGTTCTTGCAGGGCCACGGTGGCCGTGGCGATCACCAGGCGTTTGCCGGCGGCCTTGGCCGTGGGGATGGCCGCGAGGCTGTAGGCCACGGTTTTACCAGTACCGGTGCCGGCTTCCACCGCGACAATCGCGGGGTCGCCACTGCGCCGGCCTTCGTCGTCGGTGTCGATGGCACCGAGGACCTTGGCAATTTCGGCGATCATCAGGCGTTGTCCGTAGCGCGGCTTGAGGCTCTTGGCTTCGAGAAAACGCGAGTAGGCGCCCTGGATCGTGGTTTTGAGTTCGGTGCTGATCATGGATTGTCGGGCGCAAAAAACGCTGGATAAATTTTCAGTGGTTCGGATCGGTGGCTATCATACCCCGCTAATTAATCCCGCGCAGAACGGAGTACCTCAATGACACCTTTTGGCATCGTTTATACCCTGCATGTCCTGTCCGCCCTGGTCTGGGTCGGCGGCATGTTTTTCGCCTGGATGGTCTTGCGCCCTGCGGCGATGAAGGCGCTGGAGGGGCCTGCCCGGTTGAAGCTGTGGGTAGAAGTGTTTCAAGGATTTTTCCGCTGGGTCTGGGTGGCTGTGGTGCTTTTGCCGATCAGCGGCGTGGGCATGATTCATTTGCAGTACGCCGGTTTTGAAACCGCGCCGCGTTATGTGCAGGTGATGATGGGATTGTATGTGGTGATGACGGCGCTGTTTATCCGGATTCAGGCTTTGTTGTTGCCGGAACTGCGCACGGCGGTGGCGGCGCAGGATTGGCCGACGGGGGCTGCGGTGCTTGGGAGGATTCGCAGGTTGGTGGGGATCAATCTGTTGGTTGGGTTGGTGTTGGTGGCGGTTGCTGCGGCCAGGCCGATTTTTTGAGGGTACTGGGCTGACGCCTTCGCGGGCAAGCC
>DQGF01000466.1:13376-13588 GCA_003525045.1 Pseudomonas sp.
GCTTGCCCGCGAAGGCGATCTACTAGATCACACACATCTCAGGAATGGATTACAACCGCTGAACAGTCACCGAACCTTCCGCACCCGCAGGCCCTGGCTGGCCGTCAGCGCCGGGGCGCCCGCTCTTGCCGCCATCGGCCTTGTACACGAAGCAGCCCTTGGCCTTGCCACCCGCCCCTGGCTTGCCGCCAAGTCCGGCCAGACCACCGGCC
>DQGF01000466.1:13881-15080 GCA_003525045.1 Pseudomonas sp.
CCGGCCAGACCACCGGCCCCGCCAGCGACCTGGACCTTGATCTGTTCTACCGGGTAATCGCGCGGCACTTCCAGCCGGACCAGCGCCCCCGGCGCTCCCGGTTGGCCGTCGCTGCCATTGCTGCCATCGGCCCCGCGACCGGCCTGGCCCCAGGTGCAGCCCGGTGCCTGCCCGTGGGCTCCATCGAGACCGACAAACCCCGGTGCGCCCGCGCCACCGCGAGCGTCTACCGACAATTGCGGCGCAGCAAGCGTCTTGATCTGCAACGTCAGGTTACGCCCGGAACGGGCAGCCTTGAGGTAGGTTCCCGGCGCACCGCGAGCGGTGATCTGGCTGCCTTCGGACAGTTGAGCACGACTGATCTTCAGCGCCAGTGCCTGGTCGCTGGGTACGATTGCGATCCGCGCTTCACGCCCCAGGTGCAATTGGTCGACGCTCACTTCGGTCACATTCGAAGGGATCAACAAGGTGCCGTAATCGGCCACTTCCAGGCGTTCCAGGTGCAAGGTGCTGGCGGTGTTGGGCAAGCGCATCAGCGAGTTGGTTTCAACGCTTACCACCTGAGCGCAGGCCAATGGGCTGACAAGTGCGGCGAGCAGACAGAGTTTACGCATGGGAAGCCTTCGATACGGTAGGAGCCGGGATGGTTTGCAGGTGGAAAACACCGAAAAAGAGGATCTTCAGGCGATCACGCCAAGGGTGGGCGCGCCCTCTGAGGCTGCGAAAGCAGAACACCGCCTCCAGAAGATGAAGGCCTGCCAGCAGGCTGCCAGCCATATTGACCAACAGGTGCAGCGGATAGATAAACGGCATCAGCAGGTTGACCAGTACCACCAACCAGAACAGCAGGGTCAACAGCTTCCCCAGCCACCAAAACACCTTCATACGCTCGCCCCGTTGAGAATTATTCTTTGCACGCACAGTAACGGCTTCCACACGGGATAAGCCAGAGGGCAATGGCAAATTATTCATGAAGGTGCCGAATGGCCGCCGGATCCACCATGATGGGCGTCCGACGGCTCTATCACGGGGCTCAGCGATTGATGTGCAACTCCACACGACGGTTTTGCGCGCGCCCTGTGTCTGTTTCGTTATCGGCCACTGGCTCGCCCCCCCCCGTCCCCTCGCCGGCGGGGGGGGGGGGGGGGGGGGGCGGCCACCCCCCCCCCCCCCCCCCGAAAAAACCCCCCCCCCCCCCC
>DQGF01000372.1:0-8257 GCA_003525045.1 Pseudomonas sp.
TCAGTCAACATCAATGTTGAATGTCAGTGCGCATTCGCGAGCAAGCCCGCTCCCACAGGGTTTAGCGAGAACAGGGTGCCGCCAGGTGTGGCTGCGCAGGAACCAGAAACCAAACCGGGTTTCTTCGACGGAGTTTTCGCTCAAATAGCTCAAGGCGCATCACTCGCGCAGATTTCCGAGAGCATCCGCAGTCGACGTTTGGCTTCGCTGACGAACGGGTTGCGTTCGTCCCAGGCATAACCGGCCAGGATCGAACTGATCATGCGGCGAATATCGGGCGAACCGCCTTCATGATAAATCACATCCTGGAAGGTGCCGGCATACCAGCCTTCGACGTAGCAGCGGAAGGTGTCGACGCCACGCTTGAGCGGTTCGGCGAACTCGGTCTGCCAGTCGACGCTTTCGCCTTGCAACTGGCGATGCAGAACCGCTGCGGCCATGCTTGCCGAGCGCATGGCGATGGTCACGCCGGAGGAGAACACCGGGTCGAGGAACTCCGCCGCGTTACCCAGTAGCGCAAAGCCTGGGCCGTGCAGGGTTTTGACGTTGGCCGAGTAGCCGCCGATGGTTCGCGCAGGCGTATCCCACACGGCGTTGTTCAGCACGCCGGCCAGGCTTGGGGTTTGAGCGATAAACCCACGCAGGCACTCGTCCAGATTCTCCATGCGGCCTTCGTAGTGTTCGGCTGCCGCAACCACGCCCACCGAGCAACGGCCGTTGCTGAACGGAATGGTCCAGAACCAGATATCGCGGTGGGTCGGATGGGTGGTGATGAGGATTTTTTCCCGCTCGAAAGCCGGGCTGTCGATGTGGTCTTCGACGTGGGTGAACACCGCTTGGCGCACCGGGAAATTCGACGGTGCCTCAAGGTCGAGCAAGCGCGGCAGCACGCGGCCGTAGCCGCTGGCATCGAGCACGAAATCGGCTTCGACGCGATACTGGCTACCGTCTTCGCGAAGCACATCGAGCTGCGGTTGCGCCAAGGTGAAATCGGCACTGACGATCGCTTCGCCGTAGCGAACTTCCACGCCCTGGAGCGCCGCCTGGTCGGCCAGCAGTTTGTCGAAATCGGCGCGCTGGACCTGGAAAGTGGTCGGCTTGCCCTGGCTGAAGGTGTCACCGAAATCGAAGGCGCTGTAATGCTCGCCCCAGGCGAATGCAGCACCGTTTTTCAGCTGAAACCCGGCGGCTTTCACCGCCTCGAGCATGCCGGCTTCTTCGACGAAATCCAGGCAGTGGGACAGCAGGCTTTCACCGATGGAAAACCGTGGAAAATGCTGGCGTTCGATCATCAGCACGTCGTGGCCTTTGCGCTTGAGCAGTGCGGCGGCGATGGCGCCCGAGGGGCCCGCGCCGATCACCACGACCTGGCGACGTTCCATTTCAACTGTTGGCACGGGAGCTCCTTGCCGGGACGGCGATGTTCATGGGGGTTCGGTGCATGCCGGCGAGCGCCGGCAGCAGTGTCGCGATCAGGCCCATCACCATCAGCGCAAAATACAGCGCCGGGCTGATGAGCTGTTGTTGCAGCAGCAGGTTGAGAAAGACGATCTCACTCAAGCCACGAATATTGAGCAGGATACTTTCCCGCCAGCGACTGGCGCCTTCAAATGAGGCGCCGGCCCAGCCAAGGCCCAGCCAGTTGCCCAGCAGTTTGCTGATAATCGGCAACAGCAGCAACGCAGTCAGTTGCACCCAGCCGAGGCTGGCCATGGCGCTGTGCACATTGATCTGCACAATGCCGAAGGTGAGGATCAGCGGGATCGCGATGTACGTTTGCACGCGACTCATCAAGACGGCCGGCAACGGCAGCACCAGCGGCACCTTGAGCGCGGCCATGCACAACAGATAGCCAATGCCGAAAATCAGCGCATTGAGCTTGAAGTGTTCCGCCACCACCAATAGCGCGAAGAAGCAGACGCTGTGCAACAACGGTTGGCGCAGACGCAGCAGGCGCAACAATAACGGCAGGCAGGCACCGGCCAGCGGCACCAGCAGGCTGCTCAGGTGCAGGCTGCCCTGGGCGATGGCGAACAGGGTCCAGCAGGCGAGGTCGATGAGGATGGCGGTCTGCACCAGTCGCCGAGTGGCGCCAGGCGGGTATTTGATGTGCCGCAGATACAAATACAACACCGGAATCGCGGTGATGGCGAACAGCAGGCCGACGGCCAGGGAGCTGATCCAGGGTTGCGGCGGTAACAGCCAGATCGCTGTCGCGAGCCCGCAGATGAACGGAATGCAGAAGCTCGGCAGGGCGATTTTCAGGCTCTGCCGGTCGAGTCGCAGGTCGATCACGTCACTGAGAATATTCCCCAACAACAAGGCAAAGCTCAGGCTGTAGAGATTTTTCAGCCACACCGGTGCAACCAGCGCGGCGCCGCTCAATAGCCATTGGGGTTCGATCCAGAAGTACATCAGCAGCGGTAAACCGAAGGTCGCCAACAGCAACTGACTGACGATCGGAATCAGACCGAACTGGCGACCGACTCGAGTGGCCACGGCGAACAGCACCAGGGCCATGAGCCAGAACAGGACGACCATCACGTTGCCGGCTCCGCGACGGCGACTGCATGGACCTGTCGTCCAGCCCACGGCGCGAGGATGAAGCTGAAGGCCAGGCCCAGGCTCACCGACAAACCAAAGTTGCTCACCGCTGGTGTGCTGGACACCGCCAGCAAACCAAACGACAGCCAGGTGGTCAGCGCCGCCAGCAAGGTGCCCAGCAGGCTCACGGCGGCGCCGCCGACCTGTTCGCGCATCAGGATCGCGTAGTCGACGCTGATGGCCGTGACCAGTAGCAGGCCGAACAGACTGAACAGGGTCAACGGCTGCCCGAGCCAGCCGAGACTGGCCAGGCTGCACAGCGCCGCCAGCAGTGGCAGGGAGACGATGCGCAGCGCGCCGCCGAGGCCGAACGGCAGGATCAGCACCAGCACGATCAACACACAAGAGGCGAGTTTCAGTTCAGCGGCACTGACCTGGGTGTCGGCGAAGACCTGGTTCAATTCGCCGAGACGGTCCACCAGCTCCACACCCGGCAAATCCAGGGCCTGGACGCGTAATAAGGACGGATTGTTCAAGCCTTGCAGGCTGACCATTGCCGCTACGCCGTCGTCGGTGGGGCCCAGCCACAGTGCGCGATAGGGTTCGGCCAAAGGACCGACCAACGCCGCGTCGATGTCTTCGGTGGGTAACGCCTGCAGCCTGGCCAGCTCGGCTTGCAGGGCTGCGGCCGGCACGCCGAGGTCGAGCAACGGTTGCCAGAACTGCGGCAGCTTGTTCAACGCCTCGCGCACTTGGCGTTGTTCACTGGGCTGGTTGACCAGTTGATTGAGTGACAGATAACCCTGGAGTTTTTCCAGATTGACCAACTGATCCAGCCGCTCGCTCAGCGCGGTCTGGCGTTCGAGCAATTGCTGTTGATCGGCTGCGCGCACCAGGAAAAACTGGCTGGTGGGTTGATAGCCGGTGATGCGCGCAATGGTCTGGGCTTCATCCGTCAATTGTTGCGGTGCACCGACCCACTGGCGAATGTCATTGCGGGCCTCGAGCTGCAGCAGACCGCCCACACAAAAGGCAATCAGCAATGCCAGCAACACCGGCGTGCGCGCGATTTTCAGTAGCGTGTCACGGCAATCCAGCAAATATTCTGAGACTCGTAGCGGCCACTGCGCCGGTCGCAACTCGACGCCTTTAAGCAACGCCGGCAACAGGCACACTGCGGACAAATAGGCACCCAGCAGCCCGGCAGCGGAGAACACGGCAATCTGGGTCAGCGCCGGGAACGGCGTCCAGGCCAAGGCCAGGTAGCCGATGCAGCTGGTGATCAGGCTCAGCGTCAGGCCCGGCAGGGTCAGGCGCAACGCCGGCCAACTGTGCCAGGGTTTCAGGCTCCAGCTCTTGGACAGGTAATGCAGCGGGTAATCGACAGCGACGCCGATCAGGCTGGAGCCGAGCACCAGGGTCATCACATGCATGTGCCCGAACATCGCTACGCAGGCCACCGCGCCGAACAGCATGCCAACCAGTACCGGCACAAACGCCAGCAACACCCGCCAGCGCCGGAAGGCCAGCAACAGCAGCAACAGAATGCCGGCCGTGGCACCGCCTCCGACCCAGGTCATTTCCCGAGTGGCCTGTTGTTGACCGGCTGCCGCGTAGAGCAAGCCACTGGCGGCAAGCAGTTGCACGTTCGCCTGGGTGGCCTCTTCGCGGCTGTGCTTGAGCAGGTCGGCCACTTGCAGCGGCAGGTTCATGTCGAAGGCGTTACCGGTGGTCCGCGCCCGCAGCAGCACCCAGCTCTTGCCGTCGGCATCGGCGACCAGGGCACCGCTGCCGATGTCCAGTTGCACGGCGCCGTGTTGCGGCTGGCTGTTCTGGATGCGTCCGGTCAGGCCCAGCCAGTCATCTTCGCTCGGTACCAGGCTGAAACCGGTGAAGGGGTCGAACAGGGCCTGGACCCGCTGCTGGATAAAGGCATCGGGGTGCTCGATCAGTTGTTGCCGGTCCGTCGCCGAGAGCATCGCCAGTCGGCCTTGGAGCAATTGTGTGCGCAGCGCCGGCAAGTCGGCTTGCAGATTCCATTGGACCTTTTCGAACAAACCGCTGGCCTGCCACTGCTCGCCCAGTTTCTGTGCCATGGCGATGGCTTGCGGACGATCCTTGTGGCCGACCAATACCAGCATTTCGCGATTCAGCGGTTCTTGCATGCGCTGTTCGGCACGCAATTCCAGCGCGTCCGGCGCCGTGCCGGGTACCAGTTCCATCAGGTTGGCCGACAGCGGTGCGCCGTCCCGCCATTGCCAGCCGGCGAGCGCAAGCACTGCCAATAGCAGGATCAGGAACAGCCACGGCAGCCTTCGTTCACTCGGCAAAGTCATGTTGCTCCGCGTCGCTCAAGGGTTGGGTACTGGTACTGTCCTGCATGCGCAAGAGCGTGCTGTCGCCCTGGGTTTCGAGCAGCTCGATGCTGTGCACCAGGTCGGCGCCGGTGATGTTGATCTGATTGAACACCTGCTTGAGCAGCATCGAGCGCGGGGTCAGGGTCAGCTTCCAGTTTTGTGCATCGCCGCTCAGGGAAAGCTCGAAGTCCCGTTGCAGCCCGCTGCTGTCACCTTGCAGTACGGCGAGGAACAAGCGGTTCTGCTCGGCGCCGGCACTCTTGCCTGGCAACATTTGCCAGCCGCTGGCGTCACGTCGGGCAATGCCCTTGGGACTGATACGGTAATCCTGCTGCAGCGGGGTTTTCAGCAGCCAGAGCAGCCCGTGGTTTTTCGCCAGGACGAAGGTGCCCTTGCTGGTCAGTGGCTGGGGCAGGGCGCGCAGGTGTTTTTCCTGGATGAAGGTGCCGTGGATCACCTCAGGTCTGGCCAGTTGATCGCTGAGCTGTTGCAGATCGAAGGCGTGAGCGAGCGACGACAAGCCGAGTAGAGCCAGCGCAGCGAGGTATCTGAACACCCGTGGCGAGCGAGCTTGCTCGCGCTGGGCTGCGAAGCGGCCCCAATACATCGACAAGGTTTGGTTGAGTTGTGAGTGCTGCGCACTCAAGCGCGAGCAAGCTCGCTCGCCACAAGGAATGGGTCTGGCATCTGGAGTCATGCGAGCATCCTTTCTACGGCGTCGGTGAAGACCTTCGGCGAGGCCAATTGCATTTCGCGGCTGCTCATGTCGACGGCAACCTGCACGGAACTGGCACGAGTCAGGCGTTCGCCGGATTGCAGATCGCTGATCAGGTAGTTGATCTTCAGACGGTTCTCCCACTCCACCAGATTGGCGCGCACATTCAGCTTCTGACCGAACACGGCACCGCGCACATAACGCAGTTGCAAGTCGATCACCGGCCAGGCGTAACCCGACGCAACCATGGCGTCGTAGTTGTGGCCGATCTTGTCCAGCAGCGCGCAGCGGGCGACTTCCAGGTATTTGACGTAATGGCCGTGCCAGACGACGTTCATGGTGTCGACGTCAAAGAACGGCACGAGGATTTCCGTGTCGGTGTGAAGCACTCCCTTGCTACGCATGCAGCCTCCAGTGTTGTTCGGCGATACGTTGCAGGCACAGGCGCAATTCGCCTTCCAGGGCACGGTCTTCGATGACCGGCGGGAAGTCCTTGGCCAGCTCGAAGTGCATGGCAGCCAGTGCTGGCGGCAAGGGGCGCGCGTCCTCGGCCTTGCTGCGCAGCCAGACGCCTTGATTGGCCGCCAGCAGGGTGGCGGCGGCGACCTGTTCGGTCAGCTCCAGCACACGGATCGCATCGCGCGCAGCGATGGTGCCCATGCTCACCTTGTCCTGGTTATGACACTCGGTGGAGCGCGAGAACACGCTGGCCGGCATGGTGTTTTTCAGTGCTTCGGCGGTCCAGGCGCTAGTGCCGATCTGCACCGCCTTGAAACCGTGGTTGAGCATCGCCCGGTCGGCTGTGGCGCCGGACAGGTTGCTCGGCAAGCCATGGTTGTAGCGCTCGTCTACCAGCAGGGCGAGTTGACGGTCGAGCAGGTCGGCGACGTTGGCCACCAGGTTCTTCAGGCTGTCCATGGCGAACGCGATGTGACCGCCATAGAAGTGCCCACCGTGCAGTACACGCTCGGCTTCGGCGTCGATGATCGGGTTGTCGTTGGCGCTGTTAAGCTCGATCTCGATGAACGAACGCAGCCAGTTCAGGCTGTCGGCCAATACGCCGAGGACATGGGGCGCGCAACGCAGGGAATAGCGGTCCTGCAAGCGATGCAGTGGCGCGGTCGGTGCGTCGATCGCCAGATCCTTGCGCAACCACGCGGCGACTTGCATTTGCCCCGGATGCGGTTTGGCGGCGAACAGGCGCTCGTCGAAGTGCTCGGGGTTGCCTTGCAACGCGACCACGTTCAGCGCAGTGATGCGCGTGGCCAGCTGCAGCAGGTAATCGGCGCGGGCGTAGGCCAGGCACGCGAGGCCGGTCATGACCGCGGTGCCGTTCATCAGCGCCAGGGCTTCTTTCGGGCGCAGTACCAGCGGTTGCCAACCGAGTTCGCGGTGCACGTCGGCGGCTTGCCGGCGTTGGCCACGGAACATCACTTCGCGCTCGCCGGACAAGGTTGCGGCGACATAGGACAACGGCGTCAGATCACCGCTGGCGCCCACCGAGCCCTCTTCCGGGATCAGCGGCAGGATGTCGTGTTCGAGGAAGGCTTGCAGGCGCTCGAGCAGTTCCACGCGAACCCCGGAGACCCCTTGGCACAGCGACTGCAGCCGTGCTGCGAGCACCGCGCGCGTGGCCTGGGCGTCGAGCAGTTTGCCCAGGCCGCAACCGTGGAAGGTGTACAGATGACGGGGCAGGGCCTCGACGTGATGCAGTGGCACCGCGACCACGCAAGAATCGCCGTAACCGGTGGTCACGCCATAGATCACGCCTTCCTTGTCCAACAGGGAATCGAGGAATCGCGCACCCTTGGCGATGCGTTCGCGGTACGCAGGGTCGCCCTGCAACTGCGTCGGCGCCTGACGGTTGGCCAGGGCCAGCACGTCTTCGATGCGCAAAGGGAGTTCGCCGAAGGTTACCGGCTCAAGCGTTGGCGTCGTCATCGGTCTTCCAGAAAGGGTAAAAGTTGAACCATTGTTGGGGCGCTTCGAGGCAATAGTGACCCAAGCGTTCGGCGTAGCGGGTCGCCCACTGATGAATGACCTCTTCGCGGTCGCTGCGTTTCCACACGACGGCCTCGGTGAACGGTTCGAGGGTCACTCGATATTGGCCCGTCGGTTTCTTCAGACACATCAACAGATTAGTCGGACATTTCAGCAGACCGGCTAGCAACCATGGGCCCTGAGGGAACGCGGCCTGATGACCGAGGAAATCCACCGTCACGCTGCGCCCGCCGTGCAGCGGCACGCGGTCGCCGGCAATCGCCAGCCATTCGCCGCGCTCCAGGCGTTCATGCAGTTGCAGCATGATCACAGGGTCCAGCTCGCTGACCTGGATCAGCCGCAGGTTGGTCGCGCCGGCTTCGCCCAGCAGACGGTTAAATTGCTCGGCGTGCTTGGTGTGCACCAGCACGTTCATCGTGACTTTCTCGCCAATTTCCGCCAGCGCGCGGCAGACCTCGAGATTGCCCAGGTGCGCACCCACCAGCATTTGCCCACGTGTACTGCGCAATTGATTACGCAGTAGCGCCGGGTCGATGATTTCGATCTGCTCGATGCTCAGCTTGCCATTCCACACGTCGAGCTTGTCGAGCATGGAATCGGCAAAGGCCATGAACTGGCCAAACACCCGCCAATGGGTCGT
>DQGF01000372.1:8540-9495 GCA_003525045.1 Pseudomonas sp.
ACCCCCCGCCAATGGGTCGGACGCAATTCGTTGCGCCCGCTCCAGTCGGCGAGCCGTTGCTGGTATTGCCAGGCGCTGTGGCGGGCGCTGCGACCGAACAGGAAAAAGTACAGCACGATGCCATACAACAGTGGGCTCAACAGTCGACGGCCAAGCACTTTGGCGCCGAACGCCGTGAGCTTCATCAACCAGAAACTGCCGCGCTCCTGGCGGTCGGCCCAGTGTTGCCTGTCTGCGCTCATGCTCGCCACCGTCGCCAGAGGATCACCGGGGCCCGCCATAACATGCCGAAGAACAGGCGGGTGTGCATGCTCGATATCAGCACGTTGTCGTGGAACATGCGGAAATGCGAGACACCGTCCAGCGGGTAGTGCACCTTGGTTTGCAGCCACTGCATCGGCAGATTGCGCCAGGCCAGGCGCACCAGAATGTCCGAGTCGAAGTCCATGCGTTTGCCGATCTTCGCCGACTCGATCAGTGCCAGGGTCGGTGGTAACGGATAGACGCGAAAGCCGCACATGGAATCGCGAATCTGCAATGACAAGGTGTTGATCCAGACCATGACGTGAGTCAGGTAGCGGGCGTACAAACGACCTTTGGGCACGCTGTCGTCGTACTGCGGATAGCCACAGATGACTGCGTCGGGATGGAGGCGGGATTGTTCGATGAAGGTCGCGACGTCCTGCAGGTCGTGTTGGCCGTCGGCGTCCACCTGCAAGGCATGGCTGAAACCCAGACGGGAAGCTTCACGAAAACCGGTCATGACGGCGGCGCCCTTGCCCTGGTTGGAGGCGAGTCGAATCAAGAACACTTTGTCGCGCTGGGCCAGTCGGTCAAGCACCTTGGCACACGCCGGGCTGCTGGCGTCGTCCACCAGAAGGCACGGCAAGCCGCTGGCGAGCACGGCATCGACCACCGTAGTAATGGCGGTTTCGTGGTTGTAGACCGGGATGAC
>DQGF01000093.1:0-1143 GCA_003525045.1 Pseudomonas sp.
TTTCCACAATTCAGCGGTACACAGGTGATCGTGAGCAGCCTGCAGCAGCTCATTAGACCGCATTCCCCTGTCGGAGCTGACGAGTGAAACGAGGCTGCGATCTTTTGATCTTGATCTTCGAACCAACGATCAACGCAGGCTATCGACCATGTCCGCCACAGTCGTCAACACATCCTTACCCAACTGCTTCGACCGCTTGCCCGACCAACCCGTCAGCGCATTCGGCGCATCATTGTTGTCCTTGAACGGCATTTCCAAAGTCAGCGACAAACAATCGAATTTCTCACCAACGCTGTTGCACGCCAACGTCATATTGGCCTTGCCCGGCAGGTCACGGGTGTAGCCATGCTTGGTCTGGAAGTCCTTGGTCAAGTGCTTCAGATGGCTGCGGAAATGTTCTTCAAGTTTTTCGATCCGCGGCGTATACCCCGGGTTGCCTTCGCAACCGGCGGTGAACACGTAAGGAATCTCTTCATCGCCATGGATGTCGAGGAACAGGTCGACCCCGTACTGCTTCATTTGCTGCTGCACAAACAGCACTTCCGGACTGAGCTCCTGGCTCGCGCTCTGCCAAGCGCGGTTCAGGTCCTGGCCCATGGCGTTGGTGCGCAAGTGACCGTGGAAGGCACCGTCCGGGTTCATGTTCGGCACCAGGTACAGGTCGGCGCTGGCGAGCAATTTCTGCAGCACCGGATCGTCATGCTTTTCCAGGCGTTCGATCACGCCTTCCATGAACCACTCGGCCATGTGTTCGCCGGGATGCTGCTGGGCAATGATCCAGACCTTGCGCCGGCCCTCGGCGCCCGTGCCTTTACGCAGCAGCTGGATGTCCCGACCTTCAACGCTCTTGCCGGTGGCCAGCAGCTCGGTGCCGGCCTTGGTCAGCGCCTGCTCGATCAGCCAGTCATGGCGACCGCGACTATAGGGTTCGAAGTAGGCAAACCAGGCGTGGGTGGCGGTGGTTTCGAGGCTGAAACGCAGGCAGTCGCCTTCGAAGATGGTCGGCACGCGGAACCAGTTGACGTGGTCATAGGACGCCACCGCCTGATAACCGTCCCAGGCCTTGTTGTAGGAGGACTTGCTGGCGTTGTTCAGGCGGAACCAGTGCTCCTGACCGACGTGCAGACCGCTGGCCTTGAAGTG
>DQGF01000093.1:1480-1784 GCA_003525045.1 Pseudomonas sp.
CGCGAGTGTCCGGCCGGATGGCTAACAACGCTTGAAGCGGATTGCTGATGTCCAGCACTTCAATATTGCCGCTGTCGAAGTTTGCGCTGATGTCGAGAGAGGATTTAGCCACGGTCATAATCGATTCCTGAATATGATTTTATGGCTGGTACTTTACACGCTGGGAAGGGAAAAACCGGGGGAAATTGCGGGATGAAAAAGGGGGGCGTCTTCCTTGACGCCGACGCAGCTTAGAGACTGTGCGATTGATTCTCAAGTGCTATTTTTGATTAGTTTGGGCCAATGATGCCGGGCTTCTCTTGCC
>DQGF01000093.1:2110-2254 GCA_003525045.1 Pseudomonas sp.
ACGGATATTCTTTTGATAGCATCCGCGCCATTCGAATTTGTAACACCTAAAGACTTCATTAGCCTGAAGGTAAAGCCAGAATAACTGGCAAAAAAAAGACCCGACAAAAAGCCGGGTCAAAAACCGTGATTAGCCTGATGAGGA
>DQGF01000093.1:2557-4962 GCA_003525045.1 Pseudomonas sp.
AACCGTGATTAGCCTGATGAGGAGAGAGTCCAGGAGACCGACCTAAGGTCCCTTGGACTATCAACTGATCTCGCGACCAGCTGTATGCAATAATAATCATTCTCGTTTACAAGTCAAATGATTTCATCTGCGCGATTGGAAAGTTCTTTCCCGTCCTCCCCGAACACATCCTTTTTTCAGCCGTTCTTAACGCACTCCAGGGACCGGTCCACCAGTGCCTTGGCCATGTCGATCATATGCACCGTCGAAAACGCCAGATGCCGGTTGGCGCCCTGAAGATTGTTGCCTGACTCGTAGGCGGTGGCGGCGGCACAACGCAGCAGGTCCGAGGCATGGATCAGCGCCTCTTCGCTGCTGATATTGCGGTTCACGTCAAAGAAGCGTGCTTCGACCGGTTCCTCTGGAACAGGCGGTTTCAAGTAATAGTCCAACGCTCGCTGCGCGGCCGCAGAGCCTTCAGGCGAGGTGAAGGTGGTGTCGATGGGCATGTCCGGCAGGTCGTGGCCGGGAAGGGGCGTGGTGATGGTCATGGTGATGGCAAGCTCCGTGAGTGATTCATATCCGTGAAACAATCTTAGTACAAAGTGTATTTGTGACGAGAATTTAAATACTACAAGTTGTGTTTTGATGGCCGAAGGCACCCACGTATCGTGCCGCACATGGATAAATGGATTGAATTGGTCAAGGCCAAGATGAGTGAACTCAAAATCACTCAAGAGATACTCGCCGAGCGCGTCGGGATGTCCCAGGGCGGCATCGGCCATTGGCTGAACAAACGTCGGCAACCTGGCATCGATGACATGAACCGGGTGTTGCAGGCGCTGGGCCTGGACTTTCTCGAGGTGGCAGTGGTGATCCGGGAGCCGGACGCGTCGAAGGGCGACGGCCAGGACCTGGCGAAGAAGTACAACCCGTACTTCCGTTACCCGGTCAGTGGCTGGAGAGAAACCGCAGAGGTGCGCGAGGGCGAGCCGCCGGTGTACGGCGAGGAGCGTTTCGAGCTGTCCGATTACCATGCCCGGGGCGCGGCGTTCTGGCTGGAGGTGACAGGCGATGCGATGACGGCACCGAGTGGCATCAGCATTGCCGAGGGCATGTTGATTCTGGTGGACCCGGCCGTGGACGCGGTGCCCGGCAAACTGGTGATCGCCCAGTGGCCGGGCAGCGCCGAGGCCACGTTTCGCAAGTTGATCGAGGAGGGCGGGCAGCGTTACCTGGTACCGCTCAATCCGACGTATCCGAAAGCCCTTTACACCGATGAGTGCCGCATCATCGGCGTGGTGGTTCAGGCGACAGCCAAGTTCTAGTCAGATCGGTCCGCGCCAGGCGCAGGACCGATCTTCATTTCACGCTTCTTCCAGTTCGACCAGTGCACTGCCTTCGCTGACCATCTCGCCTTCCTGGCAATACAGCGCTTTGATCACGCCGGCATGGGGCGCACGGATGCTGTGCTCCATCTTCATCGCTTCCAGCACCACCAGTTGCGCCCCGGCTTCGACCGATTGCCCGGCCTCCACCAGCACGCGCACGATGCTGCCATTCATCGGCGCGGTGAGCCCGCCCTGATGGCTGTGGCTGGCTTCGACGGCACTGATCGGGTCGTAGGACTCGATGCGGCGCAGTTCACCTGCCCATTGCAGATACACCCTGTCACCACGACGGATCGCCCGATGCTGGCGACGCAAGCCATTGTGCTCGGTCAGCAGCTGCTCGCCCTTGAGCTGCGCGGTGTGGGCATCGGCCTGGCCCAGAGTCAGCGCGCAGTCCTGGCCTTCGCAGCTCAAGTGCAGGGTGATCTCGCAGGGCAGCCCGGCACGGAAGCCATTGCCGATACCCCACGGCGAACTCAGGTCATCAGCGTGCAAAGTGCGCGGCAGGCTCTGGGCAAACGCCTGGGCGGCGGCCTGCCAGAACTCATCACTGAGGTCCGAAGGCTCTGGCAGCAGTTGCTCCTGATAGCGCGGAATGAACCCGGTATCCAGTTCCGCCGCGGCAAACGCCGGATGGCCGATGATCCGGCGCAGGAAGTTGATGTTGGTCTTGAGCCCGCCGATCGCAAACTCATCGAGCATGCTCAATAACCGCAGACGCGCCTGCTCGCGATCCTCGCCCCAGGCAATCAGCTTGCCGAGCATCGGATCGTAGAACGGCGAAATCTCGTCGCCTTCTTCCACACCGCTGTCCACCCGACGTCCCGGGCCGGGCGCGGATTCGCGGTACAGCTCCAGACGCCCGGTGGCCGGCAGGAAATCATTGCCCGGGTCTTCGGCGTACAGGCGCACTTCAATCGCATGACCGAGCAGTGGCACCTGCTCCTGGGTCATCGGCAGCGCTTCACCGCGCGCCACGCGAATCTGCCAGGCCACCAGGTCGAGGCCGGTGATGGCTTCGGTGACCGGGTGTTC
>DQGF01000093.1:5279-5671 GCA_003525045.1 Pseudomonas sp.
GTGTTCATCTCCATGAAGAAGAACTCGCCGCGCGCATCCAGCAAAAACTCCACGGTACCGGCACCGACATAACCGATGGCCTGTGCCGAACGCACCGCGGCTTCGCCCATGGCGCGGCGCAGCTCCGGGCTCAGGCCTGGCGCGGGGGCTTCCTCGACGACTTTCTGGTGCCGACGTTGAATCGAGCAGTCGCGTTCATTGAGGTACAGGCAGTGGCCATGCTGGTCGGCGAACACCTGGATTTCCACGTGGCGCGGTTTGAGCAGGTATTTCTCCACCAGCATCCGCGAATCGCCGAACGACGATTGCGCTTCACGCTGGGCCGAGGCCAGGGCTTCGGCCAGCTGGCTGACGTCCTCGACCACCTTCATGCCTTTGCCGCCGCCGCCCGC
>DQGF01000609.1:0-2015 GCA_003525045.1 Pseudomonas sp.
GACTTGCCCACGTTGGGACGGCCGACGATGGCAACATAGCCACAGCGTGTTGCGGTTGAATCAGTCATTGCCATTCTCCACACCCAGGGCAATCAGTGCTGCGGCGGCCGCTACCTGTTCGGCAATACGACGACTCACACCCTGACCTCGGCTTTTTTCATTCAGTAAGGTGATTTCACATTCGACGAAGAACGTCCGGCAATGCGGCTCACCCTGGATATCCACCACTTCGTAACGCGGCAGCTCACAACCACGCGACTGCAGGAACTCTTGCAGGCGGGGTTTTGGATCTTTGTTGGTGTCGACCAGCGTCAGGCCTTCGAACTCACCGGCCAGCCAGGCCAACACGCGCTCGCGTGCCATGTCCATGCCGGCATCCAGGTAGATCGCGCCAATCAGTGCTTCCAGGGCATCGGCCAGAATCGACTCGCGACGGAAACCGCCGCTTTTCAATTCACCGGAACCCAGGCGCAGGTATTCGCCCAGATCGAAACCGCGGGCCAGTACAGCCAGGGTCTCACCTTTCACCAGCCGCGCGCGTAACCGCGACAACTGGCCTTCACGGGCCAGCGGGAAGCGATCGAACAGCGCCTCGCCGGCGACAAAGTTAAGGATGGCATCACCGAGGAACTCCAGGCGTTCGTTGTTGCGCCCGGCAAAGCTGCGGTGAGTCAGGGCCAGGACCATCAGTTCCTGATCCTTGAAGGTGTAGCCGAGCTGACGCTCGAGACGGCTTAAGGAGACGCTCACGGTTTACCCACGCTGAGTTCGTGGCTGGATTCCACCGCCATCGCCGTGGTGCGGCGCAGGCTTGGGACAATTAACGCTGTGTTCAAAAATTACGTCCTGAATATCATTGTTTCATGCTTCTGGCGCCGATTGTGCCGGCTCCAGAAATGCATTCGGCGCTGTGTTCAACAGCGCCGTGAGTGATTACTTGATCAGGCCAACCCGCGAGAAGTTCGGCAGGTGACTGAGTTTGGGTTCTGGCCAGCTCATCCAGACTGCGAAGGCCTTGCCGACGATATTCTTGTCGGGAACCATGCCCAGCAGATCCTTGGGAATACTCGGGTCATCCCAGAAGCGACTGTCGTTGGAGTTGTCGCGGTTGTCGCCCATCATGAAGTAGTGCCCGGCAGGCACGGTCCACGAATGGTCCGGCGCTGCGCGATAGCGGCTCATTTCCTTGCGGATCAGGTGCTCGGCAACGCCGAGTTTTTCCTTGTAGAGCTCGGCGCTGCCCAGCGTGCCCGGCTCGGAACCGACCAGTTGCTCGGCAATCGACTCACCGTTGACGAACAGACGCTTGTCGGCGGTATAGCGAATCTGGTCACCCGGCAGGCCCACTACACGCTTGATGTAGTTGACGTTCGGATCGCTCGGGTAGCGGAATACCATCACATCGCCGCGTTGCGGATCACCGACTCCGACGATCTTCTTGTCGAGCACCGGCAGGCGGATCCCGTAGGAAAACTTGTTCACCAGAATGAAATCGCCAACGTCCAGGGTCGGCTTCATCGAGCCGGAAGGAATCTGGAACGGTTCCACCAGGAACGAACGCAGCACCAGCACGATGAACAACACCGGGAAGAACGACTTGCCGTATTCAACCAGCAGCGGCTCTTTGTTCAGCTTCTCGACCACTACCCCGTCAGGCTGGCTGACGCTGCCCTGATAGGAGGCAATGGCGGCACGCCGACGCGGTGCCAGGAACAGCAGATCGAGCAACGCCAACAGGCCGCAGACGAACACGGCGATGACCAGCAACAGCGGGAAATTTAGTGACATAGGACCTAACTATCCAACCTGAGCACTGCAAGGAAGGCTTCTTGTGGAATTTCCACGTTGCCGACTTGCTTCATGCGTTTTTTACCAGCCTTCTGCTTTTCCAACAGCTTGCGCTTACGGCTAACGTCACCGCCGTAGCATTTGGCCAATACGTTCTTTCTGAGAGCCTTGACCGAGGTCCGCGCAATGATCTGCCCGCCAATGGCGGCCTGGATCGCGACGTCGAA
>DQGF01000609.1:2311-3509 GCA_003525045.1 Pseudomonas sp.
TGGATCGCGACGTCGAACATCTGCCGTGGGATCAGTTCTTTCATCTTCTCGGTCAACTGGCGACCTTTGTAGTGCGCGTTATCCTTGTGCACGATCAACGCCAGGGCGTCGACCTTGTCACCGTTGATCAGCACATCCAGTTTCACCAGACTAGCCGATTGATAACGATCGAAATGGTAGTCCAGCGAAGCATAGCCACGGCTGGTGGACTTCAGACGGTCAAAGAAGTCCAGGACCACTTCGTTCATCGGCAAATCGTAGGTCACCTGGACCTGAGTACCGAGGAACAGCATGTCGTGCTGCACGCCACGCTTTTCGATGCACAGGGTAATGACGTTGCCCAGGTGCTCTTGCGGCACAAGAATATTGGCCCGCACGATCGGTTCACGCATGTCTTCGATCGAGGACAGGTCTGGAAGCTTCGATGGGTTGTCGACGTAAATCGTTTCACCGGTTTTCAGCAACAGCTCGAAAATTACTGTCGGCGCCGTGGTGATCAGGTCCAGGTCGTACTCGCGCTCCAGGCGCTCCTGGATGATTTCCATGTGCAGCATGCCGAGGAACCCGCAGCGGAAGCCGAAGCCCAGGGCGTCGGAGCTTTCCGGGGTGTACTGCAGGGACGAGTCGTTGAGCGTGAGCTTTTGCAGGGCTTCACGGAAATCTTCGAAGTCATCGGAGCTGACCGGGAACAGGCCGGCGTAAACCTGCGGCTGAATGCGCTTGAAGCCAGGCAGCACGTCAACGTCGGGGGTAGAGCTCAAGGTCAGGGTGTCACCGACCGGTGCACCGTGAATGTCCTTGATACCGGCGATGATGAAGCCCACTTCGCCGGCCTTCAGGTCAACGGTGGCGGTGTGTTTCGGGTTGAACACACCGACGCTGTCCACCAGGTGGATCTTGCCGGTGGACTTGACCAGAATCTTGTCGCCTTTCTTCACACGGCCGTGGCGCACGCGCACCAGGGACACAACGCCCAGGTAGTTGTCGAACCAGGAGTCGATGATCAACGCTTGCAGCGGATCTTCGTAGTTGCCGGTCGGCGCAGGAATGGTGTGAACCAGGCGTTCGAGTACTTCATCGACGCCCAGACCGGTCTTGGCACTGCACTCGACCGCATCGGTGGCATCGATGCCGATGATTTTTTCGATTTCTTCTTTAACACGGTCCGGATCGGCCTGGGGCAGGTCGATCTTGTTCA
>DQGF01000091.1:0-180 GCA_003525045.1 Pseudomonas sp.
ACCACTAGCACCAACAGTGTGACCACACTGTTGGTGCTAGTGGTCGCCATTGTCGTACGGCGCCGCCTGAAACGCCGTGGTGAAGTTGCGATGAACTGATCACCCCGGGGCCGGCTCAAAGATCGCAGTCAGGGGGCAAGGAGTATCAAGCCCAGAAACTGGCCGGCCCTCTACCTGAAC
>DQGF01000091.1:504-642 GCA_003525045.1 Pseudomonas sp.
CAGTATGGGTACTCCTCATTTTTTGCCAGCGGGTCAAAATACCCGCGTGGCACCGATGGACATGAAAACGTCACCTTCAAACACTTCCGCACGGCCCGTCGATATTGAACAATCTTCTCTCCTGCAGCGCAAAAAAAA
>DQGF01000091.1:960-1251 GCA_003525045.1 Pseudomonas sp.
AAAAAAAAGGAAGTAGAAGTATGGAGTCGCGTAGTCGTATTGCTGTGGTAACGGGTGGTATGGGCGGCATTGGTACGGCCATTTGCCAACGTCTGTACAAGGAAGGATTCAAGGTAATCGTGGGCTGCAGCTCTGATTCCAGCCGCAAGAACGACTGGATTGCCAGCCAGTTGGCGGCGGGTTATCAGTTCGAGTGCATCTATGGCGACGTCACCGATTGGGAGACGACCCGCAAGTCTTTCGAGATGGCTCGTGAACAATTCGGCCCGATCGATGTGCTGGTCAACAACG
>DQGF01000091.1:1548-5784 GCA_003525045.1 Pseudomonas sp.
CTGGTCAACAACGCCGGCATCACACGCGACGCCTCTTTTCGCAAGCTCACCGCGGAAGACTGGAACAGCGTGATCGGGACCAACCTGACGGGCTTGTTCAACACCACCAAGCAGGTCATTGAAGGCATGCTGGCCAACGGTTGGGGTCGGATCATCAATATCTCCTCGATCAACGGACAGCGTGGCCAGTTCGGCCAGACCAACTACTCCGCCGCCAAGGCTGGCATCCATGGTTTCACCATGGCACTGGCCCGGGAAGTCTCCGGCAAGGGCGTGACCGTCAATACCGTATCCCCAGGCTACATCCAGACCTCTATGACTGCGGCAATTCGCCCGGACATTCTGGAAGGCATGATCGCAGCCACACCGGTTGGTCGCCTTGGCCAACCCGAAGAGATCGCCTCAATCGTGGCCTGGCTGGCTTCCGATGAGTCGGGCTACAGCACCGGTGCCGATTTCTCTGTAAACGGCGGCATGAACATGCAGTAACCCCGACCAGGGCATGAATGCCCTGGTTTGCTCGACGAATTTTGTCTTTTCCATGAGGTCACGCATGAACGAAGTCGTAATCGTTGCCGCTACTCGTACCGCCATTGGCAGTTTCCAGGGTGCTTTGTCTGCAATTCCCGCGACCGAACTGGGTGCCGCTGTGATTCGTCGCTTGCTGGAGCAGACGGGTATCGATGCTGCTCAAATTGATGAAGTGATCCTCGGCCAGGTACTCACTGCCGGCGCTGGGCAAAACCCGGCACGCCAGACAGCGATCAAGGCTGGCTTGCCACACACCACGCCAGCCCTGACCTTGAACAAGGTCTGCGGCTCCGGACTCAAGGCGGTACATCTCGCCGTCCAGGCAATCCGTTGCGGCGACGCGGAACTGGTAATCGCTGGCGGCCAGGAAAATATGAGCCTGGCCCCCTATGTTCTGCCCAAGGCCCGCACCGGCCTGCGTATGGGCCATGCGCAACTGCAAGACAGCATGATCCAGGATGGCCTGTGGGATGCCTTCAACGACTACCACATGGGTATCACCGCCGAGAATCTGGCGCAGAAGTACGAGATCTCTCGTGAAGCACAGGATGCCTTCTCTGCCGCCTCGCAACAGAAGGCCGCCGCAGCCATTGAGGGCGGGCGTTTCCAGAGCGAAATCACCCCGATCCTGATTCCTCAGCGCAAGGGCGAACCGCTGGTCTTCGACACTGACGAACAGCCGCGTATCGACAGCTCTGCGCAAGCCCTGGCGAAACTCAAACCGGCATTCCAGAAAGATGGCAGCGTGACCGCCGGCAACTCTTCGACCCTCAACGATGGTGCGGCCGTGCTGTTGCTGGCCAGCGCCGCTAAAGCACAAGCGCTGGGCCTTCCGGTACTGGCACGGATCAAAGCCTATGCCAGCGCCGGTGTGGACCCGTCGATCATGGGCATCGGCCCGGTCCCGGCTACACGTCTGACCCTGCAAAAGGCCGGCTGGAGCGTCGAGGACCTGGACCTGATCGAAGCCAATGAAGCCTTTGCCGCCCAGGCGCTGGCGGTTGGCAAAGAGTTGGGTTGGGACACCAGCAAAGTCAACGTCAACGGCGGCGCGATTGCCCTTGGCCATCCGATCGGCGCGTCGGGGGCACGGATTCTGGTGTCGCTGGTGCACGAACTGATCCGTCGCGACGGCAAGAAGGGGCTGGCCACTTTGTGCATCGGTGGCGGACAAGGCGTCGGCCTGGCTATCGAGCGCTAACCACCGGCATCTGAGGAGCCAATGCGCGGAGTTGGGACCCTTGTTCCGCGCATCAGGTTCACGTCAAACAATGCTGCCCGCATTCCTGCCGTCGCTACGCCTGAGTCCGGCAAAGCGCGGCTTTTTTTCTGCCCGGCTCATCTGTATGGGCAAGGAACTTTATGGACAACAACGCGCATACATTCAAAACCTATTGGTCAGGCCAGGTTCCGTTCATCGCGTCCTTTGCAGTGCAACAATTACGCCTATGGGTCAGCACTAATCCCTGGTTTTGCGGACATGAGCACGGCACCTGGTTCGAGCTGCCTCGCGAAACCCTGGACAGCCTTCAAGCGGACTACCAGGTTCAATGGGTCCAACTCGGCCAAAAACTGCTGACCGGCCAACCCTTCAGCTTCGATGATCGACGTTTCGCCAGCGGCAACTGGAGCGAGCCACTGTTCGGCTCCCTCGCTGCGTTTTACCTGCTCAACTCCAGCTTTCTCCTGAAACTGCTCGACAAGCTGCTGATCAACGAACAGAAACCGCGCCAACGCCTGCGCTATCTGGTGGAGCAAGCCATTGCCGCCAGTGCGCCAAGCAATTTTCTGGTCAGTAACCCTGATGCGCTCCAGCGGGTGGTTGAGACTCAAGGTGCCAGCCTGCTCACAGGTATGCAGCATCTGGCCAGCGACATGAATGAAGGTAAAATGCGCCAGTGTGATAGCGGCGCCTTCAAGGTTGGTGTCGATCTGGCCAACACGCCCGGCGAAATCGTCTTCGAGAATCACCTATTCCAGCTGATTCAGTACTACCCGCAAAGCGAAACCCAGTACCGCCACCCCGTATTCGTCGTTCCGCCGTCGATCAACAAGTACTACATCCTTGATCTGCGCCCGGACAACTCGATGGTCCGCCACCTGCTGGCACAGGGACATCCCGTATTCCTGATGTCCTGGCGCAACTTTGACGAAGAACATGCTGGCACCACCTGGGATGACCTGGTCGAAACCGGCATTATCAAAGGTCTGCAGGTGACCCGAGAGATCAGTGGCGAGCAGCGACTCAATTGCGTGGGTTTCTGCATCGGCGGCACCCTGTTGAGCACTGCACTGGCCGTACTTGCTGCACGGGGCGACCGAGAGATCGCCAGCGTGAGCCTGTTGACCACGTTCCTTGATTACGTGGATACCGGTCCCATCGACATCTTCGTCGACGAAGAACTGGTGGCCTATCGAGAGCGCACCATCGGCGGCCTGAATGGTCCCATCGGCCTGTTCAAGGGCGAGGACATGGGCAATACCTTTTCCCTACTGCGCCCCAACGAGCTGTGGTGGAACTACAACGTCGACAAATACCTCAAGGGGCAGAAGCCGATTCCGCTTGATCTGCTGTTCTGGAACAACGACAGCACCAACCTTCCGGGGCCGATGTACTGCTGGTATCTGCGCCACACCTATCTGCAGAACGATTTGAAATCAGGCGAGCTGGAGTGCTGTGGGGCCAAGCTGGATTTGCGTGCAATTGACGCTCCCGCTTACATCCTCGCCACCCATGACGATCACATCGTGCCCTGGAAAAGCGCCTACGCCAGCACCAACCTGCTCTCCGGGGCCAAGCGTTTTGTATTGGGGGCTTCAGGGCATATCGCCGGCGTCATCAATCCACCGGCCAAGCAGAAGCGCCATTACTGGACCAACAATCGGGTCACGAAAAACCCGGAGACCTGGTTCAAGAATGCTCAGCAGCAACCCGGTAGCTGGTGGAATGATTGGTTCAACTGGCTGGCGGGACACTCCGGCGAGCGCCAACCCGCGGTTGCGCACACCGGGAATGACAAATTCCCGCCACTGGAGCCGGCGCCAGGCAGTTATGTAAAGCAATGAAAGACTGCTGTGGGCCAGAGCCCGACACTTTCTGGTACGTGACGCTCGACTTCATGGATGACGGCAGCGTCAAGGTATCGTGGGTTGTGTCGAAGTGGGATTGATCGGAAACGGGTAATGAGTCCTACCGCCTGCAACACAGCAGCTTGATCGATCAGACGAAAATACTAATAACCAGCCAACCGGCAAGCCCAACCGACGGCACATCATTTGTTTGGGTACAAGGAGAGACGACCCATGAGCACCCCGCTGCGCATCAACGAAGCACTTTTGATTGCCGGTCACGCATTGGAACCTTTTCAATGCGTCGCCTGGGCTCCGCAAGACGGTAATGGCGAACTGAGCCTGACCGTCATCGACCGGGCCAGCACTCGTATTTGTCGCAAACAGATTCCAAGCAGTGCCTATTCCGACCCGACGCAGCTGGAAAGCCTGCTGGAACAGGTGCGCGCCGAGTTGAGCCTGGAGGGCTACAAGCTGCAATCCTGGACAATGCCAGAGTAAGCATTCTCGCGGATCGCTACCGGTGATCCGCCTAATACCCCACTCTCAAGATCATCGAAGGCAGCCTTTGGTCCCAAAGCCGTTCAGGGCATGGGCCAAAGTATGGGCTGGATTTTTTTCAGAAACGCAGAAACG
>DQGF01000090.1:0-2998 GCA_003525045.1 Pseudomonas sp.
GGGCTTGCTCGCGAAGGGGCCCGAAAGAACGATATCAAACCAAGGTCATACCACCGGAAATTGAATCCGGAACGCCGCCCCACCCAGTGGTGAATCATCCAGGGTCAGCTTCGCGCTGTAGCTTTCGATGATGTCCTTGACCACCGCCAGGCCTATGCCCTGCCCCGGATGCTGGCGGTCCAGGCGTTCGCCGCGCTGCAGAATCCGCGCGCGCTGATCCGGTGGCACACCGGGACCGTCGTCCTCCACGCACAACTCGACACCATCGGGGGTCTCGCGCACGCTGATGCGCACTTCGCCAAGACACAGGCGATAGGCGTTTTCCAGCAGATTGCCCATCATCTCCAACAAGGCGCCCTGCTCGATCGGCACATAACACGGCTCCGGCAAATCGATGGTCACCCGCACCCGCTTGTCGCGATAGACCTTGTCCAATGTGTCGCAAAGGCTCTGCAATACCGGACGCAAGCGCACGTGATGTCGCACAAGGCCGCTTTTGCGCAGGCTGGCGCGCTGGAGCTGGTAACCGATCTGCTGGCTCATGCGCTCGATCTGGGTTTGCAGGACCCAGGCCTGATCGCGATCCTCCGGCCGCCGGGCCATGTCCTCGCTGACCCCTTGCAGCACTGTCAGCGGGGTCTTCAGGCTGTGGGCCAGATCATCCAGGGAATCGCGATAGCGGCTGCGCTGTTCGCGCTCGCCGTGCAGCAAGCGGTTCAGGGAGCCGGTCAGGCGCAGCAGTTCGCTAGGGTGTTGTTCGCTGAGGCTTTCGCGGGTGCCGCTTTCGATTTCGTCCAGCTCCTGACTCAGTCGGCGCAACGCCTGCAAGCCCCAGGTCAGACCGATCCACAACAACGCCAGCAACACCAGCAAGGCCGCCCCGAAACCCAGGTAGAGGTTTTCCCGCAGGCCTTCAAGAGTGATTTCGTACTCACGCACCGGTTGCAGCGCAACGAAGCTGAACGCCGCACTTTTGCCACCGAGCAGTTTCACCTCGACGTCATAGACGAAGAATTCCTGGCCATTGTCCTGCCGGATCCTCGCGAACTCGTTACCGTGCCCGTCGTAACGCGGTGTGTAATTGATGTTCTCTTCGAGGGTGTCTTTCGAGCGCCAGACCAGACGACCATCGCGGTTATAGATGTAACCGAGCAAACGGCCGTCGGCCAGGTTGAAGCGCTCATCGGGTAACTGTGCCGGCATTTGCAAGCGGTTGTTCTCTACTTGTGCGGCGGAGATCAACGTGGTGACGTCCGACGCCAGACGCTGCTCGATTGCGTCCTGCAGCGCCAGTCGGAACGCGCCCTGCATCGCCGGCAGCAACGCCAGCATGAACAATACCGCCAGGATCGTGGCGGCGAGCATCAGTCGAATTCGAAGAGAAGTGATCAAGTGCAACGCTCATTGAACAGATAGCCGAGGCCACGCACGGTATCGATCGGCTTGAAGCCGCCGGGTCCCTCCAGTTTTCGGCGCAGACGACCAACCAGCACTTCGATCACGTTCGGATCGCGCTCGTCGTCGTCCGGGTACAGCTGCTCCATCAAGCGGTCCTTGGACACCACCTGCTGGTGATGGCGCATCAGATACTCGAGAATCCGGTACTCATACGCGGTCAGCGCCAACGGCTGTTCATCGAGGGACGCCTGCTTGCGATTGAGGTCCAGCAACAGCGGTCCGGCAACAATCGTTGACTGGGTGAATCCGCTGGAGCGCCGCAGCAAGGCATTCAACCGAGCCTCCAGCTCTTCGAACTGGAACGGCTTGACCACATAGTCGTCAGCACCGGCCGCGAGACCTTCGACCTTGTCCTGCCAGTTGCCGCGTGCGGTGAGGATCAGTATCGGAAAGGTCTTGCCCTGCGAGCGCAGCTGACGGATCAGGTCCAGCCCGCCCATGCCCGGCAAGCCGAGATCGATGACCGCCAGGTCATGGTTGAACTGCTCGGTCTGATACAGCGCTTCAGTGGCGTTGGCCACGGACTCGACCACATGGCCGCTATCCGTCAGGCGGGTTTGCAGGTGATGGCGCAACAGCGCTTCATCTTCGACGACCAGCAGTTTCATAACGCCCTCCCGGGCAAATCAACATCTTGAGGCACGAACGGCGCACCTCGATGACTGACAGGGCGACGCCGGATCAGCCTTCTGGGTTGATCCGGTGCAGGCCTGTCGCGAACGCTTTTTAGAAAGCGTAGTTAGCAGAAATGTACGTCTGGGCACTGCTGGTCAGGCCCAGCGAACCCTGTTTCCCGTTGCCACGCTCGCTCATCTCGGTGCTGGCATTGTGGCGCAGGTAACGGTAACCCAGTTCAACGGACGTGTTTCGCGAAACCTGTTGCAAAACGCCCACCTGTCCGCCAATGGCGTAACCGATGTTGGTGTCGCGGCTGAAGCCTGTGGACTCCTGGGCCATCTTGGTCAACCCGGCCGATACGCCACCGAACAGCTTGGTGTCGCCACCCCCCGGGTAGAACAGATCGTAGCTGCCCAGCAGGTTTTCCTGACGCAGTTTAATGCCATTGTGCGAGCCCGAGACATTGTCGTAAGTGGCGTAGTAGCGGCCCTGGCCGTTTTGCCGGCCCAGGCGCAGGCCCCAGGTGCTGTCCTTGCCGATCACGCCGTCGGCGTTCGGGCGATCGAGGTTATCGTTCAGGGCGTGGGACTTTTTGACCTTGTCGCTGGTCTGTCCAAAAGTAAGGCCGGCAAAATTGTCGTCGGAGGCGAATGCTGCCGTGCTCGCGCCCATTACGGTGAATGCCAGAAGCAGTTTTTTGAATCCAGTCATGGGTGAAACTCCTCGTGAGTTACTTGTTGTTTGGCTACGGGGCAAGATTACTGACCCCGCCCTGAACTCCCCCTGAACACCCGCTTAACCTGAGCTGAACCAGATCCACCCGGCGGTTTCGATGACTTTCTCGCTGGAGCTCTCGCTCCCACAAGGGATCTGTGCCGCACCGTAGATCCTGTGGGAGCGAGCCTGCTCGCGAATGGCAGCG
>DQGF01000090.1:3296-3900 GCA_003525045.1 Pseudomonas sp.
GAGCCTGCTCGCGAATGGCAGCGCCGCAATCTCAACCTTGCCACTACCCAGCACCCAGGCAACCCGGCAAAATGTCGACATGAATTGCGCCCCCGCCCTACCCGTCTGCTGCACCCCCCTCGACGCCCATTGGCCGCTACCCTTTGTGCTGCCCGATACGGTACTGCTGGGCACCCACTTCGATACCGCGCAACTGGCCAGCGATGATTTTCAACGCAGCGCCATCGAGCCTCCGGCCAGCATCCAGCGCTCGGTCGCCAAGCGGCAGGCAGAATTTCTCGCCGGACGGGTCTGCGCTCGAGCGGCGTTGCAAGCATTGGAAGGTCTGAGTTTTATCCCGGCCATCGGTGAGGACCGGGCACCGGTGTGGCCTTCACATATCACCGGTTCGATCACCCACAGTACCGGCCGGGCCGCGGCAATTGTCGCGAAGAAAACCCACTGGCGCGGGTTGGGCATGGACCTGGAAAACCTGCTCAATCCTGAGCGGGCCGAACGCCTGGCTAGGGAAATCCTCACGGCTCCGGAGTTGCAGCGCATGACTGCAGGCCGTCGTGATCAGCTGGCGATGCTGGTGACCCTGACGTTTTCGGTGAAGGAAAGT
>DQGF01000090.1:4219-4454 GCA_003525045.1 Pseudomonas sp.
TGTTCAAGGCGCTGTATCCGATTGTTCAGCAGCGGTTCTATTTTGAACATGCTGAAGTGCTGGAGTGGAGCGAGGGTGGTGATGTGCGCGTGCGATTGCTCACAGACCTGTCCAGCGAATGGCGTAATGGCACTGAGCTGGATGCGCAGTTTGGGGTGATGGATGGACAGTTGTTGAGTCTGGTCAGTATCAAGGCTTGAAGTTTTGTAGAGCTTGTGAGGGCCTCTTCGCGAGC
>DQGF01000090.1:4730-7248 GCA_003525045.1 Pseudomonas sp.
TTTGTGTTGTTTGTGAGGGCCTCTTCGCGAGCAAGCCCGCTCCCACAGTTGATCTCTACTGTGCACCGATTGTGTGTTCACAGAAAATCCAATGTGGGCTTTCTCGCGAAAGCGGTCGAACATTCAGCCTACATCTCAACGCCTCTCCTGATTTCTGGGCCAACTCAAACTGAAACACGCCCCACCCAGACTCTTGCTCTTGCTGATCAACGCCCGCCCGTCATGCCAATGGATGATCCGTCGCACGATGGATAACCCCAACCCATGCCCGCCAGAGGCACGGGTGCGGCTGTCATCCAGGCGCAGGAACGGGGTGAAGATCTTTTCCCAGGACGTTTCCGGTACGCCCGGCCCGTCATCCTCGACATCCACCCGACAGCGCTGCTGTCCCACCTGATAGCTGACGGTCACCCGTGATTGAGCGTGACGCATGGCGTTGCTCACCAGATTCTGCAACGCCCGGTGCAGGTAGCGTGGCTCGGCTTCGACCCAGGCGTCGTCACAATCGGCGGCCGACAGGCACAAACCGCGCCGCACCGTGACCTCGGCCCGCAACGGTGCCAGTTCCTCGATCACCTGATTGACCAACGCATCCAGATCGATGCGCTGGAAGTTCAACGCCGGCGAGCCCTGCTCCAAGCGCGCATAAGTCAGCATCTCGTCCACCAGTCGATCGAGATCCTCGATGTCATGGTCCATGCCCTCGCGGTATTTCTCCAACGCTTGCGGGGTGGTGGCCGAGCCGATCATCTCCAGGCCAAAACGCAGGCGTGCCACCGGTGTGCGCAACTCATGGGACACGGCGCGCACCAGCTCGCGCTGAATCGCCAACAACTGCTGCAAGTGCTCGGCCATGCCGTTGAACGCCGACGCCAGGCGCCCCACCGAGTCCGCGCCGCGTGCCGGCACCCGGGTTTCCAGGCTGCCCTTGGCGATGCGTGTGGCCGCGGCTTCCAGGCCACGCAAACGGCGCTCCAACTGACGCACCAATAGATAGACGATCAAACCGATCAGGCTCAATCCAAGGACCGCTATCAGCACCAGCCACTCCGGCGGATAGGGATTCATCTGATACAACGGGCCGATCTCCAAGACCCAGGGTGTGCCGACCATGCCGGCAAACACCCGGATCGAATCGCCGCCCTTGCCCAGGGCCATCACCGTATCGCCTTCGGACACCCGGCGTCTCTGGTCTTCGTCCATGTCGGCCTGTTCGACGGTGACCAGCTGCAGATCAAAGCCGAAGCCCTTCTCTTCCTTTAATTGCGCCAGACGCCTGGGCTGTTCGGCCACCGGGACGCGTACCAGTTCATCCGCCAGCAGGTAAATAGTCGCACGCGCCAGTTGCTCGCTGATCTGCTGCACCTCGCCCGTCAGTACAAGCTGTTCCTTGTCACTGACCAAGCGGTAAACCTTCGCTGCATGCGGGCCGGTCTGCTCCACCAGCGCCTGGCCGCGCAGCACGCGGGTACGTTGCGTGAGGTCGAGATCGGTCTGGGCGAAGGTCTTCAGCGCCAGGGGTATGCCGAGCAGTCGCTCCCACACCAGCAGGGCTCGGTGGCGTTCGGTCTGGTTCATCGGTTGCAGGTTGTCGGCCATCAGCGAAAACGTGCCGTGGGCCAGGCGTTCGCGGTATTGCTCGCTACGCACCTGGTTGAGCATGTGCAAGGCCAGTACGCCAAGCACCGCCACAAGAATCAGCGCCGCGCACATGCCACCATAGATGCGCAGGAAGATCGAATTCACTGGGTGCAGGCCTCTGGCACGAACAAATACCCTTTGCTGCGGATGGTCTTGATCAGCCGCGGATGCTCCGGGTCGTCACCAATCTTCGGGCGAATGCGCGAGATGCGCACGTCGATGGAGCGATCCTGGCCGTCATAGCCGATGCCACGCAGCGCGGTGAATATTTCTTCCCGGGACAGAATGCGCCCGGCATTGGCCACCAACAGCCAGAGCAGGTCGAACTCGGCGCTGGTCAACTCGATGCCGTTGTCGTTCAGCCAGGCTTCGCGCAACGCATTGTCCACCACCAGCGGACCGAACTGCAGACGCCGAAGCTTTTCCGGGGCGGCTTCCGGCACTTCACTGCGCCGTAGCAACGCCTGGATGCGCGCCAGCAGCAATCGTGGGCGAACCGGTTTGCATACATAATCGTCGGCGCCCAGGTCCAGGCCCAGAATTTGATCGGTGTCGTCGCTGCGGGCGGTGAGCATCAGGATCGGGCCATCGAAACGCTCGCGGACCTTGCGGCAGATGCTCAGGCCATCCTCGCCCGGCAGCATCAGGTCGAGGATCACCAGGTCCGGCGGACTGACCCGCGCGCGTTCGCGCACGTGATCACCGCGGCCGATCACGCTGACGCAATAACCGTTGCGTTCCAGGTAGCTGGCGATCAGTTCGGCGAGGGCGGTGTCGTCTTCGACCAGGAGGATGTTGGGCATGGGGGTGTTTCCAGAAAGTGCTGTGGCGCTTGATAGATTGTCTTCGCGAGCAGGCTCGCTCCCACAAGGGATCT
>DQGF01000090.1:7329-7613 GCA_003525045.1 Pseudomonas sp.
TCAGGTCGAGGATCACCAGATCCGGCTGCTCATCGATGATGCGGGCCGCGGCTAATGCACCATTGCCCTCGATCGACACACGCAGACCGTTGGCTTCCAGGTATTCGCGGGTCAATTCGGCCAGACGCTGGTCGTCCTCGACAATCAATACCTGCCAGGCTTCTTGTTCCACGGTGACCTCTACTTGCCAACAACACGAAATAAGGAAGGATCCGCCCGTCTCTTTGTAATGAATGGGGTGGATAAGATGCGTATGCACTGGCCGATTGTATAAACGCCACTCG
>DQGF01000090.1:7943-8625 GCA_003525045.1 Pseudomonas sp.
CCACTCGCCGAGAACACAAGCCAGCAAATGCGTTCGGCCAAGCCGGATTTTTGTGGTAGGGTTCGCGCCCTTAAAAATCCAACTCACTGTTTCCAATCATTGAAAATCAGTGAAAAACGGTCCGCTCCAGCAGAGTCGCGGCCTACACGCTCATTCCAACTTTCACACACAATTTACGCACAGGNNGAGCCTGCTCGCGAAAGCGATCTATCAGGCGCAAAAGTAATCAAGTCGCCAAGGATATACGCCCTCGCCCATGCCTGAGTAAAACCCTTACACAATTTCACACAGCACCTACAAAGCTTCACCGCTACCCTCGCCGCCTCCCCGTAGGATGCCGGAGTCATTATTGGGGTTATTACATGTCAAACAATCTGCTTGCCAGGCTCAGCCTGATTGCACTGGCGTTGACGCTGAGCGCTTGTGACAAAGCCTCGACTGCCGAAGAGCAGGCGCCACTGGCCACGGTCCGCATCGAGACCCTCGCAGCCCGGCCGCTGTCGATCAGCAGCGAACTGAGCGGTCGAATTGCCGCGCCGCGCATCGCCGAAGTCCGCGCCCGGGTGGCCGGCGTGGTGTTGCAGCGAGCGTTCCGTGAAGGCAGCGACGTGAAACAGGGCGATGTGCTGTTCCGCATCGACCCGGCGCCGTTCAAGGCTGATCTGGACAGCGCGCAAGCATC
>DQGF01000090.1:8902-9026 GCA_003525045.1 Pseudomonas sp.
ACCCGGCGCCGTTCAAGGCTGACCTGGACAGTGCCGAGGCCGCGTTGCGCAAGGCCGAGGCCAATGCCTTTCAGGCGCGCTTGCAAGCGCAGCGCTACGCCCAGTTGATCGAAGGCAATGCCAT
>DQGF01000090.1:9321-9754 GCA_003525045.1 Pseudomonas sp.
CAGTTGATCGAAGGCAATGCCATCAGCGGCCAGGACTACGACAACGCCCAGGCTGCCGTCCGGCAAACCGCCGCCGACGTCGCCGCCAACAAGGCCGCGGTGCAGCGGGCGAAACTGAACCTGGGTTACGCCACCGTCACCGCGCCGATTTCCGGGCGCATCGGCCGCGCGCTGGTCACCGAAGGCGCCCTGGTCGGGCAGAACGAAACCACGCCGCTGGCGCTGATTCAGCAGCTGAATCCGATTCATGCCGACCTCACCCAGTCGACCCGTGAACTCAATGACCTGCGCCGCGCCTTCCGCTCTGGCCAGTTGCAGCAGGTCGGTCAGGGCCAGGCCAAAGCCACGCTGATCCAGGACGACGGCAGCCTCTACCCGTTGCCGGGCAAGCTGCTGTTTACCGACATCAGCGTCGACCCGGGCACCGGCCAGA
>DQGF01000090.1:10046-10294 GCA_003525045.1 Pseudomonas sp.
CGTCGACCCGGGCACCGGCCAGATCATCCTGCGCAGCGAGTTCCCCAACCCGGACCTCGACTTGCTGCCGGGCAGCTTCGTTCGCGTGCGTCTGGAGCAAGCGGTCGATCAGCAAGGCATCAGCGTGCCGCAACGGGCCATCCAGCGTGACAGCGCCGGTATCGCCCAGGTGCTGTTGCTCGACGCCGAACAACGGGTCGGCCAGCAACCGGTCGCACTGGGCGCGGTGCAGAACGATCGCTGGATCG
>DQGF01000263.1:0-3535 GCA_003525045.1 Pseudomonas sp.
AAGCTCCCTCGCCACAAAAGCCGAATTACCGCGGTCAACCCTAGCCAATCTCCGCCCAACAAGCGAGGTTGGCGCGATATGCATGTTCATTGGCAAGGATCGCAGCCAGGGATCGATTGTCCGGTTTCGGGGTCCGGAACAGACTGATTGCCTCAGCGCCGCCACGGCGTTCCCCAAGAGGAAGGCACCATGAGCAGCACCATCGCCGGTATCAAAATTCCCGACAGCGCCCTGGCCAAGGCCACCACCGAATACATTCGCGACGTCGAATCCGACCTGCTTTACCACCACTCCCGCCGGGTGTTTCTGTTCGGCGCCTTGAGCGGTGAACGCAAGCAACTGGCCTACAACCCCGAGCTGTTGTACGTCGGCGCGATGTTCCATGACCTGGGGCTGGTGGAAGGTCATCGCACGGACAACGAGCGCTTCGAAGTCGACAGTGCCAACGCCGCCAAAGCGTTCCTCAAGCCTTACGGTTTGTCGGACGACGATATCGAGCAAGTCTGGTTGTCGATTGCCCTGCACACTACACCGGGCGTACCGCAACACCTGCGTCCTAACGTAGCGCTGGTCACGGCCGGAGTTGAAATGGATGTGCTGGGTATCGACTACGCCGCATTCCCCACCGTGCAGCGAGAAGCGGTGGTGCATGCGCATCCACGGGGTGAAGGGTTCAAGGAGTGCATCCTGTGTGCTTTTGCCAATGGCTTCAAACACAGGCCGGACACCACGTTCGGCACCGTGAATGCGGATGTGCTGGTGGACAGTGAGCCGGGATTCAAGCCGATGAACTTCGTCGAGATCATCCGCAAGTCTCCTTGGGTTTCCTGACCACTAAAAAACCTGTGGGAGCGAGCCTGCTCGCGAAAGCGGTGTGCCAGACAACATTGAAGTCATCTGACACTCCCTCTTCGCGAGCAGGCTCGCTCCCACAATTGGTTCCGGGTTGGCCGCGCAGTTGTGGTCAACCCGACTTGAGGATCAAGCCGCTTCCGGCGCCTGCTGCGCGCGACGCACGTCCGGTTGTCTCCAGGAATCGGCAGCGCCTTCCTCGATCGCTTGCTGGATCGCACGCTTGCGACTTTCTTCGGCACGACGGCTGAAGAACCAGACCAGGAACGTCATCAACGACACCGCCAGCAGAATCAGGCTGGCCACGGCGTTGATCTCGGGCTTGACCCCCAGGCGCACCGCCGAAAACACTTCCATCGGCAAGGTGGTCGAGCCAGGGCCCGAGACGAAACTGGCCAACACCAGGTCATCCAGCGACAGGGCGAAGGACATCATGCCGCCCGCCCCCAGCGATGGCGCAATCATCGGGATGGTGATCAGGAAGAACACCTTCCACGGCCGTGCACCGAGGTCCATGGCCGCTTCTTCGATGGACAGGTCCAGCTCACGCAAGCGCGCCGACACCACCACCGCCACATACGCCGCACAGAATGTGGTGTGGGCGATCCAGATGGTGATGATGCCCCGTTCCTGTGGCCAACCGATCATTTGCGCCATGGCCACGAACAGCAGCAGCAACGACAGACCGGTGATCACTTCGGGCATCACCAGCGGCGCGGTGACCAGACCACCGAACAGCGTGCGCCCCTTGAAGTGGGTGATACGGGTCAGCACGAATGCCGCCAGCGTACCCAGCGCCACTGCCGCCACCGCCGTGTAGCAGGCGATTTCCAGCGAGCGCACCACAGAGCCCATCAGTTGGGTGTTGTCCATCAAACCGACGTACCACTTGATCGACCATCCGCCCCACACCGTCACCAGCTTGGAGGCGTTGAACGAGTAGATCACCAGGATCAGCATCGGCGCATAGATGAACAGCAGGCCCAGCACCAACATCAAGCTTGAGAAACGAAAGCGCTTCATTCTTTGCCCTCCATTTCTTTGGCCTGGCTACGGTTGAACAGGATGATGGGCACAATCAGGATCGCCAGCATGACCACCGCCAGGGCAGATGCCACCGGCCAGTCACGGTTGTTGAAGAACTCTTGCCACAGCACTTTACCGATCATCAGGGTTTCCGGACCACCGAGCAGTTCCGGGATCACGAACTCGCCCACGACCGGGATGAACACCAGCATGCAACCGGCGACGATGCCGTTCTTGGACAGCGGAATGGTGATCTTCCAGAAGCTGTTGAAGGTACTCGAACCCAGGTCAGACGCAGCCTCCAGCAGGCTGTTGTCATGCTTCACCAGGTTGGCGTAGAGCGGCAGAATCATAAACGGCAGATATGAGTACACGACCCCTATATAGACCGCGAGGTTGGTGTTTAGGATCTGCAGCGGCTCGTCGATCCAGCCCATGCTCATCAGGAAACCATTGAGCAAACCGTTGTTGCTGAGGATGCCCATCCACGCATAAACGCGGATCAGGATCGCGGTCCAGGTCGGCATCATGATCAGCAGCACCAGCACCGTTTGCATCTCTTTGCGGGCACTGGCAATGGCGTAGGCCATCGGGTAACCGATCAGCAAACAGAGGATGGTGCTGATCAGCGCCATCTTCAACGAACCGAGGTAAGCGGCGATGTACAACTCGTCGCCGGCCAGCATCGCGTAGTTGCTCAGGTTAAGCAGCAACTGCACCTTTTGGTCGAGGTAGCTGTAGATCTCGGTGTACGGCGGAATGGCCACGTCGGCTTCGGCGAAGCTGATCTTCAACACGATGAAGAACGGCAGCATGAAGAACAGGAACAGCCAGATAAACGGAACCCCGATGACCAGCTGACGGCCACCGGGAATTATTCGATTGAGGCGGCGTTTGAATTTGCGCATGTTCATGAGCGAAGTACCACGCCGCTGTCGTCTTCCCAATACACGTAAACCTGGTCACCCCAAGTTGGGCGCTGGCCGCGGCGCTCGGCGTTGGCGACGAAAGACTGGACGATCTTGCCGCTCGGTAGCTCGACGTGGAACACCGAGTGACCGCCGAGGTAGGCGATGTCGTGCACCTTGCCGCTGGACCAGTTGTATTCGCAGGTCGGCATGGTCGGGGTTACCAGCAGTTTTTCCGGACGGATCGCGTAGGTTACGGATTTGTCCTGCACCGACGTGCTGATGCCGTGACCCACATAAATCTGGCGGTCCAGGTCCTTGCAGGTGATGGTCGCGTGGCCTTCGGCATCATCGATCACTTCACCGTCGAAGATGTTGACGTTGCCGATGAACTCGCAGACCAGACGGCTGGTCGGGGTTTCATAGATGTCGATCGGGCTGCCGATCTGGGCGATCCAGCCCAGGTGCATGATCGCGATACGCTCGGCCATGGTCATGGCTTCTTCCTGGTCGTGGGTCACCATGACGCAGGTTACGCCGACCCGCTCGATGATCTCGACCAGCTCAAGCTGCATTTGCGAACGCAGCTTCTTGTCCAGAGCACCCATCGGTTCGTCGAGCAGCAACAGTTTCGGTCGCTTGGCCAAGGAACGCGCCAGGGCCACACGCTGACGCTGGCCACCGGACAACTGATGCGGCTTGCGCTTGGCGTACTGGCTCATCTGTACCAGCTTGAGCATGTCGGCCAC
>DQGF01000263.1:3933-11228 GCA_003525045.1 Pseudomonas sp.
ACAAGGCGTAGGACTGGAACATCATGTTGATCGGCCGCTCGTACGGCGGCATGTCGGTGATGTCTACGCCATCGAGGAAAATGCGCCCCTCCGTGGGCCGTTCGAAGCCTGCGAGCATGCGCAGCAACGTGGATTTGCCCGATCCCGAACCGCCGAGCAGGGCGAAGATCTCGCCTTTCTTGATTTCCAGGGACACATCGTCCACGGCAATCGTCTCGTCGAACTTCTTCGTGACCCGGTCGATTTTGACCAGCACCTGTTTAGGTGACTGGTCGCCCTCGAGGGCTTTCTTATAGGCGCCGGAGGCAACTGCCATTTACGAAACTCCCAACAAAATTGCAGTTCGCTCAAGGTGAACGAACCTTGGATAGTCTGAGCTTGAAACTATTTACCCGACTTGACCTTGGTCCAGCTGCGGGTCATCAAACGTTGAATGTTTGGTGGTAACTCGATGGACACGTAGGTCTTGTCGAGCACGGCTTGCGGCGGATAAACCGCTTCGTCGGTGCGAATGGACTGTTCCATCAGTTTGTCCGACCCGGGGTTAGGGTTGGCGTAGCCGACGTAATCACTGACCTGAGCGATCACCTCAGGTTTCAGCAAATAGTTGATGAACGCGTGAGCCTCTTTGACGTTGGTCGAGTCCTTCGGAATCGCCAGCATGTCGAACCAGAGCGCGCCACCTTCCTTGGGAATCGAATAAGCGATGTTTACGCCTTTCTTCGCTTCAGCGGCGCGATTTCTGGCCTGGAACATGTCGCCGGAGAAACCGATGGCGACGCAGATATCGCCGTTGGCCAGATCCGCGATGTATTTGGAGGAGTGGAAGTAGGTCACGTAAGGCCGCACCGCCAGCAACTTGGCTTCGGCCTTTTTGTAGTCTTCGGGGTCGGTGCTGTTGGCATTCAGGCCCATGTAGTTGAGGACCGTGGGCATCATTTCATCGGCAGAATCGAGGAACGCCACGCCGCAACTGTGCAGCTTCTTGATGTTCTCCGGTTCGAATACCACATCCCAGGAGTCGATCTTGTCGAGGCCGAGCACAGCCTTGACCTTCTCGACGTTATAACCGATGCCGTTGGTGCCCCACAGATACGGCACGGCGTACTGGTTACCCGGATCGTTCTGCTCCAGGCGCTTGAGCAGCACCGGGTCGAGATTTGAATAGTTCGGCAGTTTGGACTTGTCGAGCTTCTGGAAAGCACCGGCCTTGATCTGCTTGCCAAGGAAGTGGTTGGACGGCACGACCACGTCATACCCGGTACGGCCGGCCAGCAATTTGCCTTCCAGGGTTTCGTTGGAGTCGAACACGTCATATACCGGCTTGATCCCGGTCTCTTTCTGGAAGTCGACCAGAGTGGTCTCACCGATGTAGTCCGACCAGTTATAAATATGCACGGTACCGGCCGCCTGGACACCGACGGCAATCGTCAGTCCGGCACCGACCAGCAGGGCATTGCGCAGCAAAGAAAAAATAGGCAAGTGGAGGTCCTCTAAAATGAGTTGGGCCCAAGTTGCCCCGCGTTACATGACAGCCAATGGCTGCCCGGCAACAAAACCGGCGCGCAACTTACCCTCGAAAAACCGTTCCAGCAAAACTTTCTGTCATTTAATTATTCCTGCTGCCGTCACCGCGCAGGCGACGACAACAGGTTGTTGCCTCAAACCGGCTTACTTACCGGATTTGATCTTGGTCCAGCTGCGAGTCAGGATCCGCTGGGTCGCGGCAGGCAAGTCGGAAATCGCGTACAGCTTGGCCAGCACGTCCGCTGGCGGGTAGATGCCTGGGTCGTCAGTGATTTCTTTATCAACCAACGGGGTGGCGGCCGCGTTACCGTTCGGGAAGCGTACCGCGTTGGTGATTTCAGCCATGATTTCCGGCTTCTGCAGGAAGGTCATGAACTTGTAGGCGCCTTCGACGTTTTCGGCATCTTTAGGGATGGCGACCATGTCGTAGAAGCTGCCTGCACCTTCTTTCGGAATGTTGTAGCTGACTTTGACCTTGTCACCGGCTTCAGCCGCGCGAGTCTTGGCCTGGTAGACGTCACCCGAGTAACCGATGGCCACGCAGATGTTGCCGTTGGCCAGGTCGGAGATGTACTTGGACGAGTGGAAGTAA
Organism: Pseudomonas sp.; assembly: GCA_003525045.1. GTDB lineage: Bacteria > Pseudomonadota > Gammaproteobacteria > Pseudomonadales > Pseudomonadaceae > Aquipseudomonas. The sequence goes on from DQGF01000263.1 coordinate 6,053, forward strand.
CCGATCGAAGGACGGACCTTCAAGAACAGCGCTTCGGCTTCCGCCAGTTGTTTTTTGTCCTGGCTGTCGGTTGGATAGCCCAAGTAGTGCAATGCCACCGGAATCATCTCGGTTGGCGAGTCCAGGACGCTGATACCGCACGACTTCAACTTGGCGGCGTTTTCAGGTTTGAAGATCAGATCCCAGGAATTGGTTGGCGCATCGGCACCCAGTGCAGCCTTGACCTTCTCGGCGTTGAAGCCGATACCGATCGAACCCCACATGTACGGGAAAGCGTGTTCGTTGCCCGGGTCACTTACCGATACCGCTTTGAGCAGATCAGTGTTCAGGTTCTTCCAGTTGGGCAGCTTGGACTTGTCCAGCTTCTGGTAAACGCCGGCCTTGATCTGCTTGGCCAGGAAGTTGTTCGACGGTACGACGATATCGTAGCCGGACTTGCCTGCCAGCAACTTGGCTTCGAGGGTTTCGTTACTGTCGAATACGTCGTAAACGACCTTGATCCCCGACTCGGCCTCGAACTTCTTGACGGTATCCGGCGCGATGTAATCGGACCAGTTGTACACGTGCAGAACCTTGTCGTCCGCCTGAACTGCGCCCGCAATCACGCCCATCAGGGACATGGCGAGGAGGGTCTTGCCAGCTATCTTCATACCTAATGCCTTCATGGGTAATGCTCCAATTTTTCTTTTTAACCACGTGTCCAGCAGCCTTTCCCGGGCATCCGGACAAGCGGTAGTCTGGCAAGATCCAAGGCAGGCTTTCAAGGAAAGACCCATCCTTTGTTTGCTCCGAGCGAAATGCAAACTTCACACCCCGCTCAGAGCCTAGCACTTAGCCCTGCAACGCACTCAGCGTCAGGTCCAGACACTTGCGTGCCTTTGTTACCAACTCATCGATTTCAGCCGGCGTAATCACCAGTGGCGGAGCAATGATCATGGTGTCGCCGACGGCGCGCATGATCAGGCCGTTTTCGAAGCAGAACGTGCGGCAGATCATGCCAACGCCCTTGCCTTCGTAACGTTTGCGCGTGGCCTTGTCCTGCACCAGTTCGATGGCCCCCAACAGACCCACCCCACGCACTTCCCCCACCAGCGGGTGATCGTTCAGTTCCCGCAGACGTTTCTGCAAATAGGGTGCCGTTTCTGCATGAACACGTTCGACAATTTTTTCTTCGCGCAGGATGCGGATGTTTTCCAGCGCCACCGCAGCAGCCACCGGGTGCCCGGAGTAGGTGAACCCGTGGTTGAAATCGCCACCTTCGTTGAGCACCGCCACCACTTCGTCACGCACGATCAGGCCACCCATAGGGATGTAGCCGGACGTCAGGCCTTTGGCGATGGTCATCATGTCTGGCTTGAGGTCGTAGAAATCGGTACCGAACCACTCACCGGTGCGACCGAAACCACAGATCACTTCGTCAGCCACGAACAGGATGTCGTACTTGGCGAGGATTTCCTTGATGCGCGGCCAGTAGCTTTCAGGCGGAATAATTACGCCGCCGGCACCCTGGATCGGCTCGGCAATAAAGGCCCCGACGTTGTCGACGCCCACTTCCAGAATCTTCTCTTCCAGCTGGTTGGCCGCCCAGATACCGAACTCTTGCGGCGTCATGTCTCCGCCTTCACCGAACCAGTAAGGCTGTGCGATGTGGACGATGCCCGGGATCGGCAAGTCGCCCTGCTCGTGCATGTAGGTCATGCCACCCAGGCTCGCGCCGGCCACGGTGGAACCGTGATAGCCGTTCTTGCGGCTGATGATGACTTTCTTCTTCGGCTGGCCCTTGATCGCCCAGTAATGGCGAACCATGCGCAGCATGGTGTCGTTGCCTTCGGAACCGGAACCGGTGAAGAACACGTGATTCATGCCGTCCGGCGCGATGTCGGCGATGGCCTTGGCCAGCTCCAGCACCGGCGGGTGGGCAGTCTGGAAGAACAGGTTGTAATACGGCAGTTCGCGCATCTGCTTGCTGGCGGCATCGGCCAGTTCATCGCGACCGTAGCCGATGGCTACACACCACAGACCGGCCATACCGTCGAGGATCTTGTTGCCTTCGCTGTCCCAGAGGTAGACGCCCTTGGCGCTGGTGATGATCCGCGGGCCTTTCTCTTTCAGCTGCTTGAAGTCGCTGAACGGGGCCAGGTGGTGATCGTTGCTCAGGGTTTGCCATGCACGGGTTTGCGGATTGTTGCTGGTCATACGAATCTCCTAAAAAAATCAGGTGAAAGCGCCGCCCGACAACGGCGGCGCCCGGCGTATCAGACGGCGAAGAGCAGGAACTCCCGCTCCCACGAACTGATCACGCGCTTGAAGTTTTCATGCTCGGCCCGCTTGACCGCGACGTAGCCCGTGATGAATTTCTTGCCCAGGTATTTCTCGATGGTCGCGCTGTTTTCCATGCGTTCGAGGGCGTCTTCGATGGTCAATGGCAGACGCAGGTTGCGGCGTTCATAACCACGGCCCACCACCGGTGCACTCGGGTTCAAGCCTTCGACCATGCCGATGTAACCGCAGAGCAGGCTCGCGGCGATGGCCAGGTACGGGTTGGCGTCGGCGCCCGGCAGGCGGTTTTCCACCCGACGGTTTTGCGGCCCGGCGTCCGGAACCCGCAGGCCCACGGTGCGGTTCTCTTCGCCCCACTCCACGTTCACCGGTGCCGAGGTATCGGGCAGGAAGCGGCGGAACGAGTTGACGTTCGGGGCGAATAGCGGCAACAGCTCGGGAATCAGTTTCTGCAAGCCACCGATGTGGTTCAGGAACAGCTGGCTCATGGTCCCGTCTTCATTGGAGAAGACGTTCTTGCCGGTCTCGATGTCGATGATGCTCTGGTGCAAGTGCATCGCGCTGCCCGGCTCGCCGGTCATCGGCTTGGCCATGAAGGTCGCCGCCACGTCGTGCTTGAGCGCGGCTTCGCGCATGGTGCGCTTGAATACCAGGATCTGATCGGCCAGGGACAAGGCATCGCCGTGACGGAAGTTGATTTCCATCTGCGCGGTGCCGTCCTCGTGGATCAGCGTGTCGAGGTCCAGTTCCTGCAATTCGCACCAGTCATAGACATCTTCGAACAGCGGATCGAATTCGTTCGCCGCCTCGATGGAGAAGGACTGGCGACCGGTTTCCGGGCGCCCGGAACGGCCAATCGGCGGTTGCAGCGGATAATCCGGGTCTTCACTGCGCTTGGTCAGGTAAAACTCCATTTCCGGCGCCACGATCGGCTGCCAACCGTGGTCGGCGTAGAGTTTCAGGACCTTCTTGAGCACGTTACGCGGCGACAGCTCGATCGGGTTGCCTTGCTTGTCGTAGGTGTCGTGGATCACCTGGGCGGTCGGCTCGATGGCCCAGGGCACCAGGAACACCGCATTCGCGTCCGGCCGACAGATCATGTCGATGTCGGCCGGATCGAGCAGTTCGTAATAGATGTCGTCTTCGACATAATCGCCGGTCACGGTCTGCAACAGAACGCTCTCGGGCAGGCGCATGCCTTTTTCGGCAATGAACTTGTTGGTCGGCGAAATCTTGCCCCGGGTGATCCCGGTCAAGTCGGCGATCATGCATTCGACTTCTGTGATCTTGTGGTCTTTCAACCAATCGGTGAGCTGGTCGAGGTTGTGACTCATAAATGCCTCTTAGGCTGAGTTTCCTGACTCTTATAAGTCAGGCGTTGTTTGACGCATCGGCGTCGCTTGGTACAGATTGCCACTGCAATGGCCGCACACATAGGCCCGCCTCGACAATGTCGTGGTTCAACGAGAGCCTGGTTGCGCGTACAGAATCAGGAGCAGTACCCGACGCATTGCCCGGGCCGCTATAGTGAAACAGTTCTATATTAGAAAGAGAGCCGATAAAGAGAATGTCGTCCAGGCCGTCCAGAATAACGGACGGGGCCGGCAAATCCTGCAGGGATGGAACAATTACCGGCACGCCCTTGGCAGCTGAGGCCACGATGCGAACGTACTTGTCGCCACTGATGTGATAAGCATACAGACCGATCTGCCTGGAGCAGATGGTGACGCCGATTAACGGCAGGCGAGACATGAAGCACCCCGGTATTATTGCTGTTATGGGTTTGAATCGAGCTTAGCCTTGTTCATTTTTTTACACAACACCCCCGTAAAAAATACAACACGGCACGCTCAAGCCCGCGGCCGGCAAAGTGGTCAAAGGCATAAAAACGCCCCAAACTGCCTCAAAAAAGCCCTACGAGCGCTTTTTTAGGGCAAAAAAGGCCTCACTTGACTTCGGCATGCCGTTCGGGTTGACTGGAAACCGAAGAGATCAATGATTGATATTTTTAACAACAAAGGTGTTGCATCATGTCGGTACCCCCGCGTGCCGTTCAGCTTAACGAAGCGAACGCGTTCCTTAAGGAACATCCTGAGGTTCTGTACGTTGACCTTCTGATTGCGGATATGAATGGTGTGGTGCGCGGCAAGCGCATTGAACGCACCAGTCTCCACAAGGTTTACGAGAAAGGCATCAACCTGCCGGCCTCTCTATTTGCTCTGGATATCAATGGCTCGACGGTGGAAAGCACCGGCCTGGGCCTGGACATCGGCGATGCTGACCGAATCTGCTATCCAATCCCTGACACCCTGTGCAATGAACCCTGGCAGAAGCGCCCTACCGCGCAACTGTTAATGACCATGCACGAAATTGAAGGTGAACCTTTCTTCGCGGATCCGCGCGAAGTTTTGCGTCAAGTTGTTACCAAGTTTGACGAGATGGGTCTGACCATCTGCGCCGCGTTCGAACTGGAGTTCTACCTGATCGACCAGGAAAACGTGAATGGTCGTCCGCAACCTCCACGCTCGCCGATCTCCGGCAAACGACCGCACTCGACACAGGTCTACCTGATCGACGACCTCGACGAATACGTTGACTGCCTCCAGGACATTCTGGAAGGTGCGAAGGAGCAAGGCATCCCTGCCGACGCGATCGTCAAGGAAAGTGCCCCGGCGCAGTTCGAAGTGAACCTGCACCACGTGGCCGACCCGATCAAGGCCTGCGACTATGCGGTCCTGCTCAAGCGTCTGATCAAGAACATCGCCTACGACCATGAAATGGACACCACCTTCATGGCCAAGCCTTATCCGGGCCAGGCGGGCAACGGTCTGCACGTCCACATCTCGATTCTTGATAAAGACGGCAAGAATATTTTTGCCAGCGAGGATCCCGAGCA
>DQGF01000192.1:0-158 GCA_003525045.1 Pseudomonas sp.
CCTTTGATCGAGGTGTTTATGGGGCGGCCTGCAGGCTGGATGCAAAAGTTGACGGGGCGTGGAGCGATGCGTTCGCCAGGTGCGCCGTCACTTCGTAATGAAATCGAGCGGCTGTTCTGGAAACAAATCGCAACCGGGATCACAAGCGAAAAGGCAGC
>DQGF01000192.1:296-1956 GCA_003525045.1 Pseudomonas sp.
ATTCAACCGGTCGTCGCAACACCTTTGATCGAGGTGTTTATGGGACGACCTGCAGGCTGGATGCAGAAGTTGACGGGGCGAGGAGCGATGCGTTCGCCAGGCGCGCCGTCACTTCGCAATGAAATTGAGCGGCTGTTCTGGAAACAGATCGCGACTGGGATCACAAGCGAAAAGGCAGCGGAGGCCACTGGCGTATCATCAGCGGTAGGCACACGCTGGTTCCGTCATCGGGGCGGGATGCCATTGTTCATGTCTAACCAAATATCCGGAAGGTACTTATCGTTCGCAGAGCGAGAAGAGATTGGGTTGCTTCGGGCGAAAAGTGTTGGCGTACGTGAGATTGCCCGTCGTCTTGGACGAAGCCCATCGACAGTTTCACGGGAGCTGACACGTAATGCTGCAACTCGTTGCGGTCGCCTTGAGTATCGAGCTTCAGTCGCGCAATGGAAGGCAGAACTGGTTGCCAAGAGGCCGAAGCCAGCGAAACTGGTGACTAACCCGCGACTGCATCACTACGTGCAAGACCGTCTGGAGGGTAAGGTTGAGGACGCTGATGGCCGTGAGATTGTTGGGCCTCGACAAGCTCCCTTCAAAGGCCGAAATAAACCACATCGCAGTGACCGTAAATGGGTCAATGGCTGGTCGCCCGAACAGATTACCAACCGGCTCCAGATCGATTTTCCGGACGATGAATCCATGCGCATCTCTCACGAAGCCATATATCAGGCGCTCTACATTCAGGGTCGAGGGGCTCTCAAGCGCGAACTGGTGAGCTGCCTGCGCACTGGGAGAGCATTGCGCGTGCCGAGAGCCAGGGCGCAGGCCAAAGCGTGGGCACATGTCAGCGAGGATGTCATGATCTCCAGTCGCCCTGCTGAGGTGGAAGACCGGGCTGTACCGGGGCATTGGGAAGGCGACCTGATCATCGGTCTAAACCGCTCTGCGATTGGAACGCTGGTCGAGCGCTCAACTCGATTCACCATGCTCGTCCATCTACCTCGCGAGGAAGGTTATGGGCTAATTCCCCGGACGAAGAACGGTCCGGCGCTTGCCGGCTATGGGGCTGTTAGCATGGCCAACGCATTGAAGAAGACGGTGACTGATCTTCCCGTCGAACTGTGGCGATCTTTGACCTGGGATCGTGGGAAGGAGCTATCGGATCACGCTCGATTTACTATCGAATCCGGAGTGAAGGTTTTCTTTGCTGACCCCCATAGTCCATGGCAGCGTGGCACGAACGAAAATACGAACGGTCTTCTACGGCAATACTTCCCGAAAGGCACCGACCTGTCTCGTTGGAGTGCCCAAGAGATCCAAGCAGTAGCCCACGCGCTGAACACGAGACCCCGAAAAACACTCGGCTGGAAAACACCTGCCGAAGCACTGAATGAGTATCTAAAATCTGTCCAACAATCCAGTGTTGCGACGACCGGTTGAATTCGCCCTGCGACCCTTGATCCGAGTGAAACAGCAGGCCCTGAGGCCTTCCTCGTTGCTCGTAAGCCATATCCAGCGCCTTGATAACCAGCTCGGCGTCCGGCTTTTCCGACAACGCCCAGCCCACCACCCGGCGCGCGCAAAGATCCAGCACGACCGCCAGATAGTGCCATTTCCCTTGGGCCCAAATGTAGGTGATGTCGCCGCACCAGACTTGGTTGGG
>DQGF01000192.1:2334-6236 GCA_003525045.1 Pseudomonas sp.
TAGGCATGAGAACCGGGCTGTTTGCTGACAAGGTCAAGCTCACGCATCAAGCTGCGCACTTTGAACCGACCGAGTTGCTCACCATCGTCACGCATCAACGAGAGAAGGCTACGGCTGCCGGCAGCACTGCGACTTTGTGAAAACAACTCGCTCACCCGGCTGCGCAACCGAAGCCGTTCGACATCAGGCGTTCGGCGCTTGAGGCGGTGGGCGTAGTAACTTGAGCGGTTGATTTCAAACACTTTACACAGCCAATCAACCGGCTCATGGACGCTCAGCTGATTGATCAGCGCGTACGCTCGTGATCTTCCGACATCAAGAGCGCGGTAGCCTTTTTTAATATCGATTTTTCCCGCTCAAGGCGGGCGATCCGGGCTTCCAGCTCCTGGATTTTCTGCTGTTCCGGTGTCAGCGCTTTGCTCTGCGGGGTGACGCCTTGGCGCTCCTTCTGAACCTGGTCAACCCAACGGCGTAGGGCCGATTCGCCCACGCCGAGTGAACGGCTGGCTTCGATGTAGCTGTAGTTTTGCTTGAGCACGAGGTCGGCAGCCTCGCGTTTGAATTCAGCAGAAAAGGAACGGCGTTGTTTGGTCATTTGACACCTCGATCTGGCGAGCATTCTCGCCTAAATGGGTGTCCGGTTTCATTAGACCACTACATCTCGCGTGCTGGCCAAGTCCGAAGAGGACATGCTGTTCTTCGAATGCCCTGGCTGCGACATGATTCACGGCATTTCGCACGGCTCGGGAGAAGGCCCTCGATGGGGTTGGAATGGCGATGTCGAGAAGCCGACCTTCACCCCTTCGGTGCTGGTGCGGTATCGCTGGTCTGATGGCGATCGAGTCTGTCATTCGTTCGTGACCCATGGCCGCATCCAGTTCCTGGGCGACTGCACTCACAAACTCGCTGGTCAGACCGTCGAGCTGCCTGACTGGGAGGATGAGGCTTGACGGCCTGCATTTCAGGTCGAAAAAATTAGCACGCCTTCCTCCATGGCGGTTTTCCAGATTCGTCAATCTTGCCTCATGGCGATTTGGGCGACCTGTCAACCTGATGGATTCAAGAGGGGAAAAAGCGACCGCCGTGCAGAGGGGTGGAGAAGGGTCCGCTAGCGGTCGTAAAAGTAAAACACCATAGGCGCACTCCATGTGCGGGAGAGAATATAATGCTATTTTAGATAGCTTGCTACCTATCTATCTGTATTTCTGCTCCAAACGATCGGTGATGGAGGTCGACATGAAAGAACTTGGCGAGAAGATCGCGGCAGTGGAGCCGCTATTGCAGCAGGCGTTGCAAGCGCTGATCCTGTACGGCGAAGCGAAAGGCATGAAGCCGGCCGCGGAGATCGAACGGCTGCGGATCCATGTGGAATCGCTCACGACTGCGGTGCATGAATTTTATCAGCGAGCGCTGAGAGGGTCGGTGCAGACGCTTCATTGATTTTCGATAGGGGGATTGCGTTCGGTCGGCAGGACGCCGGGGAAGGGGGGGGAAAGCCAGTTGTTTCAACTGATTTCTGAGGGAGGGTTGCGGAAATAGCCGAAAAGATGCGGAAACGATCCGCGAAGGCCAGAACAAAAATGCAAACCCCAGAAACGACAAAGCCCTGAATAATCAGGGCTTTGTCGTATAAAGATGGCGGAGGCGATGGGATTCGAACTCATGGACCTGTTACAGTCGACGGTTTTCAAGACCGTTGCCTTAAACCACTCGGCCACACCTCCGTTTGTGTTGCGGGCGCCATAATACCTGAATGAAACACACTGTCAAACTCTCTCCATAGCTTGTTACAGAGCGTCTGTTATGATCTTTGCGACTGAACGTTTCAAACCAACAGGAGTGTCGCCATGCGCGAACAGGATTACGCAGTTAATAACAGCGTGCAGGCTGAGCAGCTAGAGGTTAGCCGCGTCCTGCGCAACACTTACGGCTTACTCGCACTCACCCTCGCATTCAGCGGCGTGATGGCGTATGTCGCCCAGCAGATGCGTGTCGGCTACCCGAACATTTTCGTGGTGCTGATCGGTTTCTACGGCCTTTTCTTCCTGACCAACAAACTCCGTGATTCCGCCTGGGGCCTGGTGTCGGCATTTGCCCTGACCGGTTTCATGGGGTTCCTGCTCGGCCCGATCCTCAACCGTTACCTGGGCATGCAGGGCGGGGCTGAAGTCGTGAGTTCGGCTTTCGCGATGACCGCGCTGGTGTTCGGCGGCCTGTCGGCCTATGTGCTGATCTCGCGCAAGGACATGAGTTTCCTCAGTGGTTTCATCACGGCAGGTTTCTTCGTGTTGCTGGGCGCGGTGGTTGCCAGCTTCTTCTTCCAGATCAGCGGCCTGCAACTGGCGATCAGCGCAGGTTTCGTGCTGTTCTCCTCGGTCTGCATTCTGTTCCAGACCAGCGCCATCATTCACGGCGGCGAGCGTAACTACATCATGGCGACCATCAGCCTGTATGTATCGATCTACAACCTGTTCATCAGCTTGTTGCAGATCTTCGGCATCATGAGCCGCGATGACTGATCGCCGGCCTTGAGTAAAAAACCCGCTTCGGCGGGTTTTTTATCGCCTGCAATATGGAAAAACATTATGCCATCGGCGGCAACCGGCGCTTGATCGGGGTCTTCTTGACGATCGCGGTGTTGGTTTCGGCGTGGGTATTGAGGCGGTCGAGCAGGGTGTCCAGTTGTTCCATCGAACGCACATGCAGGCGGGCGATGAAGCAGTCGTCACCGGTGACCTTGTCGCATTCGGTGAATTGCGGGATGGCCTGGATCTGCCGCTCCACTTCCTGCAACTGGCCCGGCAGTGGGCGGATGCGGACGATGGCCTGCAGTTGATAGCCGAAGCTTTTCGGGTCGATGTCGACGGTGTAGCCCTTGAGCACGCCACGTTCCTCGAGTCGGCGCAGGCGCTCGGCAACGCTGGGCGAGGACAGCCCGCTGATGTGCGCCAGGGCCTTGAGTGAGCGCCGTGAGTCTTCCATCAAGGCCGCGATCAGCACTTGGTCGATGTCGTCGGTCATGGCGAAACCTCGATTAGGCCATTAATCGGAACTGCCTTGATAAAAAAGGCAGAAGCCGAGTTTAGCCTGATTTTTGCACTGGAGAAGCCCCCCGGCGGATTGGCATACTTTGGGCTCAATCACAGGAGTCTGATGATGGACAAGACACTACGTCGCGGGTCATTCGAAATGACCGCCGCCATGCTGATTTCCGGGACCATCGGCTGGTTCGTGCTGGTGTCCGGGCAACCGGTGCTGGACGTGGTGTTCTGGCGCTGCGTGTTCGGCGCCGGCACCTTGTTGCTGATTTGCGCGGCATTCGGTTTCCTGCGCCCCGGTATCCTGACCCGCACAACCTTCTTGCTGGCCGTACTCAGTGGCGTGGCGATCGTCGGCAACTGGGTGCTGCTGTTCGCGTCTTACTCCCGCGCCTCGATTGCCATCGGCACCGCGGTGTACAACGTGCAGCCATTCATGCTGGTAGGGCTGGCCGCGTTGTTCCTCAACGAAAAAATCACCCTGCAGAAACTGTTCTGGCTGGGTATCTCGTTTTTGGGGATGCTGGCGATTGTCAGCGCCCATGGCGACCAGGGTGGCAGCGGCAACGATTACCTGGTGGGCATCGCTCTGGCGCTGGGGGCTGCGTTCCTTTATGCGATTGCAGCGCTGATCATCAAGCGCCTGACCGGCACGCCACCGCATCTGATCGCGTTGATCCAGGTCAGCACCGGCGTGCTGTTGCTCGCCCCATTCGCGAGCTTTTCCGCGCTGCCGCAGGCGCCGAGCGCCTGGGCCAGCTTGCTGACCCTGGGCATCGTCCACACCGGCGTGATGTATGTGCTGCTGTACGGCGCGATTCAAAAACTGCCGACGGCACTGACCGGTGCGTTGTCGTTCATCTA
>DQGF01000192.1:6527-15771 GCA_003525045.1 Pseudomonas sp.
TTGTCGTTCATCTACCCGATTGCGGCGATCTTCGTCGACTGGTTTGCCTTCGGCCATCGCCTGGAGCCACTGCAATGGCTGGGTGTTGCCGCGATTCTGCTGGCCGCGGCCGGCATGCAGCAGGGCTGGAGCCTGAAATTTCGGCGCACGGTCACGCCATGAACCGGCGTCAGATGTTCCAGCGCGGCACAGTCTTGGCCAGTCGCTGGCGCATCTCGCCGATGTTGGCGACCAACTGGCGGGTCAGCAACCGGTAGCCGTCCAGCGAGTTATAGACCGGGGCATCCAGGCTTGAATCCGCCGGCAAGTCCACGGGCCGGCTGAGGCGGCGGGATGCGCCGGATTTCAGGGCGCGGGCCATGCCGATCAGCTGCACCCGAATCAGCCGATGCTCGGCTTTCAGCGTCGCTTGCAGATTGGCCATGGCAACGGAGTCGTTGGCATCCGGCCGGGTGTTGCCAAGGATCTCCAGGGTGCTGATACACATGCGCAGATGGCGCTGGATGGCATCGAGTTCAGTCATGGAAATCTTTACTTCCTTGGACACCGACGGCATCAGCGAGCGCAGTTGCACCATTACCGTGTTCAGACGGCCCATGACTTTGTGGTATTCGTCATCGCTGACCGATTGACCATTGATGATGCGGCCGTAAATGGCGGCGCAATCGCGCAAGGCATCGGCCAGGTTGTAACGCCAGGAGTAAACCGCGTAGAGCGGCAGGGCGAAGGAAAATGCCAGGGCCAGGGCGATGCCGATCAGGATATCGACTCCGCGCCACAACCCGTCGGTGACCGGGTTGTCGCCATGTCCCGCGACGATAAACACGGTAATCGCCGACAGCAGCGCGGTGTAACCGCCCTTGCCGATGGCGTGGTACGAGAAGAACCCACACACCACCGCCATCGCGAAATAGGTCAGCCAAGGCATTCCGAGCCAGGCCTCTTGCGCCACCAGTGCAAGACCGACACCGGCCCCGATCAAGGTGCCGATGGCGCGCTCGGCGGCTTTCTTGCCGATGTTGCCGTGATGCTGCAAGCCGCCGATGACCACCAGCATCGTCACCGACGCCCACTCACCATGGGGCAGATTGATGCCGGTGGTCAGCAGGATCGTGGCCAGCAACCCAAGCGATACGCGCACCGCATGGATCAGTCTGGCGTGGCGATAGCGCCGATACGGGTCCAGTAACGGCCGCAGCAGTCGGCGCAGCAGCGGTGGCAGTCGGTTGGCTCTGAATGTGCTCAGGCTTGATCTCCTCAGAAGATGTAATCGGTGGTCAGGAAACTCGAACTGCGTCCGCTGATGATTTCGCTGATGAGTTCTTTGTTGGTTTCCTGAAATTTGGTCGCCACCAGGGTGCGAATCGAAAACACCCGCAGCGCATCATGTACCGACAGCGTACCTTCGGCGGAGTTCTTGCGGCCGTTGAACGGGTAGGTGTCCGGACCGCGCTGGCACTGGGCGTTGAGGTTGATCCGCCCGACCTGATTGGCGAAGGTGTCCACCAGCCGGCCGACCGCCACCGGGTTGGTGCCGAAGATGCTCAACTGCTGGCCGAAATCCGATTCCAGGACGTAGTCGATCACCGTGTCCAGATGCCGGTAAGGCACGATCGGCACCACCGGGCCGAACTGTTCTTCCTGGTAGATGCGCATCTGCGGTGTCACCGGGAACAACACGGCGGGGTAGAAGAACGAGGCGCGGGATTCACCACCATTGGGGTTGACCACAGTGGCGCCTTTGCTGACCGCATCCGCCACCAGCGCGTGCAGGTAATCGACCTTGCTCGCCTCCGGCAACGGTGTCAGCGCCACACCGCTGTCCCACGGCATGCCAGGTTTGAGCGTGGCGAGTTTGGCGTTGAATTTTTCGATGAACGCCTCGACCACGTCTTCATGGACGAAGAGGATTTTCAGCGCCGTGCAGCGCTGGCCATTGAAGGACAGGGAGCCGGTGACGGCTTCGTTCACGGCGTTGTCCAGATCCACCTCGGGCAGGACGATGCCGGGGTTCTTCGCATCCAGACCCAGCGCCGCGCGCAGACGGTGCGGTCTTGGGTGCAGTTTTTTCAGGTCGCTGGCAGCCTTGTTGGTGCCGATAAACGCAAAGATGTCGATCTTGCCGCTGGCCATCAGCGCGCTCACGGTTTCGCGACCGCTGCCATAGATCACGTTGATCACCCCGGCCGGGAAGCTGTCGCGGAAGGCTTCCAGCAATGGACGAATCAACAGCACACCGAGCTTGGCCGGTTTGAACACCACGGTGTTGCCCATGATCAGCGCCGGAATCAGCGTGGTGAAGGTTTCGTTCAACGGATAGTTGTAAGGCCCCATGCACAACGCCACGCCCATGGGCACGCGGCGGATCTGGCCGAGGGTGTCCTGCTCCAGCTCGAAGCGGCTGGAGCGGCGGTCGAGTTCCTTGAGGGCGTTGATGGTGTCGACGATGTAATCGCAAGTGCGGTCGAACTCTTTTTCCGAGTCCTTGAGGTTCTTGCCGATCTCCCACATCAGCAACTTGACCACCGCTTCACGCTGTTCGCGCATGCGCCCGAGGAAGGTTTCGACGTGCTGGATACGCTCGGCCACGCGCATGGTCGGCCACAGGCCCTGACCGCGGTCATAAGCGCGGACGGCGGCGTCGAGGGCAGTCAATGCAGTGTCGGCGTCGAGCAGTGGCGTGCTGCCGAGGATGACTTGCTCGTCGCCGTTGTCACCGGTCAGGTACACCGGGCTGCGGACCTGGGCGAGGGCGCCTGGCCAGGTTTTCAGCTCGCCGTCGACCAGGTATTCACGCTGCTCGGTCTGGCCGTCGAGACGGTATTTTTCCGGAATGTCGCCGGCAGAGGGAAACAGGTTGCCAAGGATCTGTTCTGTGGTCATGTCGCTACCCCTTCTGGATTGGGTGATGCGGATAGGTCTGTTATCGCTACGCGTAGTGATCAGGTCAAGGCCTGATCCCTGCGCGGCTGCCGAAAGTGGTGGCGAGAGGCTATAACCCCATCACGCAATTGTTAGCGCCTATTACAAGTTGCGCGCACGATCAGCCTTGCTGAATCGTTTTACCAGATAGCGATACGAATTGTCATGACCCACAGCACGCCAGTTGTCTTGATCGTTTGAATGCCGTCAGCCCGTTCGCCGTTTGCGGCAATCAAACCAGGTCCCCTGTCACTGAAGAGGCAGTTATCTTTCGCTCTGAGAACACACAACGGCCAACGCTGCGGGTAAACTTCGCGCTCTTTCCAAAGGAGTTCATATGAGTTACTACCAACCGGGCATTCTCGCCACCCCAGTCCCACCTCAAGCCCGTCATATGTTCTTCGCACTGGAATCCGTCGCCGCACTGCCGGCGGCGCTCGACAACTTGATGCAGCTGGTGGACGGGAAGTCGGCAGTGGTCGGTTTCGGCGAATCCCTGGTCAAGGCACTTCAGGGTCAGATCGAAGGCTTGCGCGTCTTTCCGGCGCTGACCGGGATCGGCGTCGACAACCCGTCGACGCAACACGCGCTATGGTGTTGGTTGCACGGAGTCGACCGTGGCGAGTTGCTCAATCGCAGCAACGCCATTGAAGCGGCCCTGGCGCCGGCCTTGCGCCTGGTGCAGATGAACGAAACCTTCCGCCACCTCACCGGGCATGACCTGACCGGTTATGAAGACGGCACCGAAAACCCCCACGACGAAGCCGCCGTGGCCGCCGCGCTGGTGGGTGAGGGCGCTGAAGGCGTGGTCGGTGGCAGCTTCGCCGCGATCCAGCAGTGGCAGCACGACCTGAAAGGCTTCCACGCGATGCCGTCCCATGAGAAGGACAACATCATGGGCCGCCGCCTGAGCGACAACGAAGAACTCGACGACGCACCGATCTCCGCCCACGTCAAACGCACTGCCCAGGAAAGCTTCGCCCCCGAAGCGTTCGTGGTCCGTCGTTCGATGCCGTGGATCGAAGGTGACCGCGCCGGCCTGATGTTCCTCGCCTTCGGTTTTTCCCTCGATGCATTCGAAGCCCAGCTGCGGCGCATGAGCGGTCTGGAAGATGGCATCACCGATGGTTTGTACCGCATGAGTCGGCCGATCACCGGCGGCTACTACTGGTGCCCGCCACTCAAGGACGGTCATCTGGATCTGCGCGCATTGCGCATCGGCTAATTATCAAGGCGTGAATATGAACGTGGTGCGCTGGGGCATGATTGGTTGTGGGGATGTCACCGAACGCAAGAGCGGACCGGCCTTCTACAAGGCTCCCGGTTCGGCGCTGGTGGCGGTGATGGGGCGACGTCTGGACAAGGTGACCGATTATGCCGCGCGCCACGGCATCGCCAGGATCTACACCGATGTCGAAGCGTTGATCAATGATCCCGAAGTGGACGCGGTGTACATCGCCACGCCGCCCGACAGTCATCACGCTTACGCCTTGAGGGTGGCCGCCGCCGGCAAACATTGCTGTGTCGAAAAACCGATGGCGTTGAATGCCGGGCAAAGCCTGGAGATGCAACAGGTCTTTGCCGATGCGGGGCTGCATCTGTTCGTGTCCTATTACCGACGTTCATTGCCGCGCTTCCAGCAAGTGCGGCAATGGCTGGAAGAGGGGCGGATCGGCGAGTTCCGGCACCTGACCTGGACCCTGACCAAAGCGCCGTCGGCAGAGGATCGCAGCGGCGCCGGCAACTGGCGTACCGACCCGGCGATTGCCGGCGGTGGTTATTTCGCTGACCTGGCCAGCCATGGCTTCGACCTGTTTCAGTACCTGCTCGGAGACATCGTCGAAGTCGCCGGTTTCACTGCGCGACAGGCCGGGTTGTATGCCGCCGAAGATGCCGTGAGTGCCAGTTGGCGGTTTGCCTGCGGGGCAATGGGCATGGGCTGCTGGAACTTTGTCGCCGATCGGCGCGAGGATCGGGTCGAGGTGATTGGCAGTAAAGGGCGGATCAGCTTTTCCGTATTCGATGAACATCCGGTTCAGCTTGAAGCGGATGAAGACCTTAGCCTGCACATTGAGAATCACCAGCACATCCAGTGGCATCACGTGTTGGGTATGAACGCACATGTCCGCGGTGACGCGCAGCATCCAGCGGTGGCCGAACAGGCGTTGAAAGCCGATTGGATCATGGATCAGATCCTCAAGCGCACTTGAACCTGTGGGAGCGACCTGTGGCGAGGGGGCTTGTCGGAACGCCGCACCGCCCCGTTCGGCGGCGCAGCCGTCGTAAAACCTGCCGATGCGGTATGGCTGAAGGAATGCAGGGGAGTGCTGCGCACTCCAACGGGGGCAAGCCCCCTCGCCACAGGGTAGCTCCCACAGGGGTTAGCGCTGCGCATCTAACCTTATATCCAAACAATATTTCTCAGCCTGCCATTAGAACTTTAAGATCATGTCATAACTCGTTATAACAAGTGATCTGCCATGACCGATAACGTTCTGTCCCTGAGTAGCGTTCCGCTGCACACCCAACTGCGGGATGTGCTGCGCGCTCGCATTCTCGACGGCGAGTACCCGCAAGACAGCCAGATGCCCTCCGAAAGCGAGCTCGGCGCGCTGTTCAAAGTCAGCCGCATCACCGTGCGCCAGGCGCTGGGGGATCTGCAGAAAGAAGGACTGATCTTCAAAATTCACGGCAAGGGTACCTTCGTCGCCAAGCCCAAGACCTTTCAAAACGTCAGCACCTTGCAGGGCCTGGCCGAGTCCATGACCGGTCGCGGCTACGAGGTGATCAACCGCCTGCGCAGTTTTAAATTCATCCCCGCCGATAAACTGGTTGCCGAGCGTTTGCAGGTCGCCGAAGGCGAGACCGTGGCGCAGATCAAACGGGTGCGGCTGATCAACCGCGAGCCGATCTCGCTGGAGATCACCTACCTGCCCAAGGCCATCGGCGAGCGGCTGGAGAAGGCCGATCTGGTCACCCGCGACATTTTCCTCATCCTCGAGAACGACTGCGGCCTGGCCCTCGGTCATGCCGATCTGGCCATAGACGCCGTACTCGCCGACAGCGACCTGACCCAGGCGCTGAACGTCGAAGCTGGCTCGCCGATCATGCGCATCGAGCGTCTGACCCATGACGCCAGCGGCCAGCCCCTGGACTTCGAACACCTTTACTACCGCGGCGATGCCTTCCAGTACCGCCTGCGAATCGACCGGCAAAAAGGGGATCAGGCATGACCCGCAGCATGACTAGAAGCACCCTCGAACAGGAATACGACATCGTCGTGATCGGCGGCGGCACCGCCGGGCCGATGGCGGCGATCAAGGCCAAGGAACGCAACCGCGACCTGCGGGTGCTGCTGATCGACAAGGCCAACGTCAAGCGCAGCGGCGCGATCAGCATGGGCATGGACGGTCTGAACAACGCGATCATTCCCGGCCACTCGACGCCGGAGCAGTACACCAAGGAAATCACCATCGCCAACGATGGCATCGTCAACCAGGCCGCGGTGTATGCCTACGCGACCCACAGCTTCGAGACCATCGAGCAGCTGGACCGCTGGGGCGTGAAGTTCGAGAAGGATGAAACCGGCGACTACGCGGTGAAAAAGGTTCACCACATGGGCGCCTACGTGCTGCCGATGCCGGAAGGGCATGACATCAAGAAAGTCCTGTACCGCCAGTTGAAGCGGGCGCGGGTGAGCATCACCAATCGGCTGGTCTGCACCCGCTTGCTGACAGACGAAGAGGGCGCGGTCAACGGCGTGATGGGCTTCGATTGCCGCACCGCCGACTTCCACGTGATCAAGGCCAAGGCAGTGATTCTGTGCTGCGGCGCGGCCGGGCGCCTGGGGTTGCCGTCCTCGGGTTACCTGATGGGCACCTATGAAAACCCGACCAACGCGGGCGACGGTTACGCCATGGCCTATCACGCCGGGGCCGAACTGGCGAACCTGGAATGCTTCCAGATCAACCCGCTGATCAAGGATTACAACGGCCCGGCCTGTGCCTACGTCACCGGTCCGTTAGGCGGTTATACCGCCAACAACAAGGGCGAGCGCTTCATCGAGTGCGATTACTGGAGCGGCCAGATGATGTGGGAGTTCCACCAGGAACTCGAAAGCGGCAACGGCCCGGTGTTCCTCAAACTTGATCACCTGGCCGAAGAAACCATCCAGAACATCGAGGAAATCCTGCACAGCAACGAACGCCCGAGTCGCGGCCAGTTTCACGCCAATCGCGGCACTGACTACCGCACACAAATGGTCGAGATGCACATCTCGGAGATCGGCTTTTGCAGCGGTCATTCGGCTTCGGGCGTGTGGGTCAACGAGAAGGCCGAGACTTCGGTCAAGGGTTTGTACTCGGCCGGTGACATGGCCGCAGTGCCGCACAACTACATGCTCGGCGCCTTCACTTACGGCTGGTTTGCCGGCACCAATGCGGCGGACTTTGTCGCCGAACGCGAATTTTCGACGGTTGATGCCAAGCAGATCGAAACGGAAAAAACCCGGGTCTACGCGCCTTTGGACCGTGAGCACGGTCTGCCGCCGGCCCAGGTCGAGTACAAGCTGCGGCGCTTCGTCAACGATTACCTGCAACCGCCGAAAGTGACCAAGAAAATGCAGATCGGCCTGCAACGCTTCAGCGACATCCAGCGCGATCTGGATCAAATCAAGGCCCACAACGCCCATGAACTGATGCGCGCCATGGAAGTCAGCATGATCCGCGACTGCGCCGAAATGGCTGCCCGCGCTTCGCTGTTCCGCGCCGAAAGTCGTTGGGGGCTGTACCACTATCGGGTCGATCACCCGCAACGCAATGACAGCGACTGGTTCTGCCATTGCCATCTGAAGAAGGATGAAAACGGCCTGATGAGCAGTTTCAAGAAAGCCGTCGAACCTTACATCATCCCGCTGGATGCCGAAGAAATGCAGGCCTACGACCGGCTGCGAGTCGGTGCCTTTGCTGCCTGAGCCTCATAAAAAGAGAGACCGCGAAATGGCCTATCAACCCCAGGAAATCTTCTTTCGCTCCAACGCGCCGGTCACGGTCGATGAGGACCTTTGCATTGCCCACAAAGGCTGCACCGTGTGCGTCGACGTCTGCCCGATGGACCTGCTGGCGATCAACCCGGCTACCCAGAAAGCCTATATGGCCTTTGACGAATGCTGGTACTGCATGCCCTGTGAAAAGGACTGCCCGACCGGGGCCGTGAAAGTCGAGATCCCCTATTTATTGCGCTGAAACGCAATCCAGTGTGGGAGCGAGCCTGCTCGCGAAGAGGCCGGCACGACTGGCATCTCTATCGACTGACCGGACGCCTTCGCGAGCAGGCTAGCTACCACAGGGAGTTGTGCCGAATCAAATTTTGCAGACACCAAGGAGAGCCGGGCTTGCCCGCGATGAGGCCGGTACAGGCAACCCAAAACGCTATCCGGCCACCCCCGGACGCTTGATTCAAAACACCCCTCGTTTCCCACCGCGCCCTGATCGTGGCGGAGACGAACATCCTATGAATGATTCGAGGGGATCTACCTATGTTATTGCGTGCAGCATTTGCCGGTCTGGTACTGGCTTCGTTTACCTTGTCGGCCTCGGCCGAAACCATCCGCATTGCCATCGGCACCCAGGACACCACGATCAACTGCGCCGCTGGCGGTCTGTTGATTCGCGAGCTCGGTCTGCTGGACAAATACCTGCCCCACGACGGCCCTTACAAGGACGCCAAGTACAAGGTGGAGTGGAAGAACTTCACCAGCGGCGCGCCCCTGACCAACGAGATGGTCGCCGGCAAACTCGATTTCGGGGCGATGGCCGATTTCCCCGGTTCGTTCAACGGCGTGGCGTTCGAAACCGCGGGCAAGCACAGCCTGTTCATCAGCGTGCTGTCGGGCAGCATCAAGGGCAGCGGCAACGGTATCGTGGTGCCGAGCGCCTCGGGCGTGCAGTCGCTGGCCGAGCTCAAGGGCAAAACCATTTCCGTACCGTTCGCCTCCACGGCCCATGGCATGTTGCTGCGGGCGGTGGCGGCGCAAGGTTGGGACCCGCTCAAAGACGTGAACATCATCGCCCAGCCGCCGGAAGTCGCCGGCTCTGCCTTGCAGGCCGGGAAGATCGACGCCCATGCCGACTTCGTGCCGTTCGCCGAACTGTTCCCGAGCCGTGGTTTCGCTCGCAAGATCTATGACGGTTCCCAGGCGAATGCACCGACCTTCCATGGTGCGCTGGTCGATCAGGCGTACGCGAAAAAGTACCCGGAAATCGTCGTCGCTTACCTGCGCGCCAGTATCGAAGCCAACCAGTTACTGACGGCAGAGCCCGAG
>DQGF01000192.1:16079-16750 GCA_003525045.1 Pseudomonas sp.
CGGCAGAGCCCGAGAAGTACAGCGAGTTGATCGCCAAGGTCACCGGTGTCGATGCCGAGGTCAATTATCTGTTCTACGGTCCGCTCGGGGTGCAGACCCGCGACCTGAGCTGGAAGCCGGAATACCGCCAGGCCGTCGGTACCGCCATCGATACCCTCAAGCTGCTGAAGAAGGCTGACCGCGGTCTCGATCTGAACACCTTCATCGACGACCAGTACATCCGCGCCGCGTTCAAGGCCTCGAACCTGGATTACACCGCGCAACTGGCCAACTACGCGCCGACGCCACTCAAGGCGGTGGATGCGCAGAGCGGCAAGCCCATCACCGACTTCAGCCATGTAGCCGAGATCTGGGTGCGGGGCGAGGCGAAAGTCCGTCAATACGCCTCGGCGGAGTCGGCGTTCACCGCGCTGGCCAGCCTGAAGCAGGAAGGCAAAAACATTCGCGCGGTGTATGCCCAGGCGAGCGACAGCGGGATCAAGTTGCTGGCGGATCAGGCGTGGTTTGCCAGTGATGCGAAAGGGCGCCTCAGCGCATTTCTGCTGAAGGGCCAGGCCCAGCAATACGCCACGGCCCAGGGCGGCAAAGTCTTCGACTTCACCGATGCCACCACCCAAGCCGTTGCCGTCCGCTAACCCCCAAAGCAACACGGTCAAATGTGGGAGCGGGCT
>DQGF01000269.1:0-4175 GCA_003525045.1 Pseudomonas sp.
CTCCTTCGCGAGCAAGCCCGCTCCCACAGGTTTTGTGGCGTTCCGATTTACCTGTGCAGTACGTACTGCCCGGTAAACGTCACCGCATCGTCATTGCTATCGGCATTGACGATCCTTGAATGCAACGTCAACCGCGCCCGGCCATAACGTTCATACATCGCCAAAAACTTTTTCCAGACCGCCGCGCTCGGTGCTTGGCATATCGCCGTGGCATCGCTGGTCACCGGCAGCGGATAGCTGATGTGCCCTTCCTGAATCACGATATGCCCATCCTCCACGCCGGCTTCACGCAGGCGTAAATGCAGCCAGCCCCAACCGGCCAGCACCGCGCCGCAATACAGGCTGCCGCCGAACATGGTGCTCTTGTGGTTGACGTTGGCTTTCAGCGGCAAGTGCAGGCGCAGTTGCTGGTCGTGCCAGTCGAGTACTTTGAGGCCCATGTCCCGCGTCAGGGGAATGTCGTGGTGGAGGATCGATTCCAGGTGACGACTGTCGCGGTTCATTAACGGGCCTCAGGCAGGAAGATGATGATTTGACGGTAGCTCAATCGAGTTCGTCGGTAGTGGTATGGGCACCGCTGTCGGCGAAGTTCAACCCGTGCTTGCGCAGTTTGTCGTGCAGGGTTTTGCGTGGAATGCCGAGGGCTTCGGCGAGGCTGCGCACGGAACTGTGAGAGCGCGCCAGTTCGGCGGCAATCAGGCTCTTTTCGAAGTGTTCCACTTGTTCGCTGAGACCGCCACCAACCACCTCTACTGTCCTGCCGGCAACGCCGTCCGGCACGCCGTTGTCCAGGGCCAGTTCCAGGCCGAGGGCGAAGCGTTCGGCAGCGTTCTGCAGTTCGCGCACGTTGCCGGGCCAGGTGTGGCGCAGCAGTAGGGCCCTTTGTCCCGGTTGCAGTTCATGGGGTGGCAAACCATGGCGGGCACTGGCTTCATCGGCGAAATGCTGGAATAGCATCAGCGCATCTTCACCACGCTCACGCAGTGGCGGAATACGCAGCGGCGCGACGTTCAGGCGGTAATACAAGTCGGCGCGAAAGCGCCCCTGATCGGCGGACTGGCGCAGGTCTTCCTTGGTCGCGGCGATGATGCGGATGTCCAGCGGGATCAGCTGGTTGCCGCCCAGGCGCTCGACCACGCGCTCCTGCAGCAAGCGCAGCAATTTCACCTGCACGTCCAGGCTCATGCTTTCGATTTCATCGAGGAACAGCGTGCCGCCGTTGGCGAATTCGAACTTGCCGATGCGGCGCTTCTGCGCGCCGGTGAAGGCGCCCGGCTCGTGGCCGAACAGCTCGCTCTCAACCACCGACTCGGCCAGGGCTCCGGCGTTGATCGCCACGAATGGACCGTTACGCCGACTCGACAGGTCATGCAGCGCCCTGGCCACGACTTCTTTGCCGGCACCGGTTTCGCCAAGGATCAGCACGTCGGCCTTGGTCGCCGCCAATGCCCCGATCTGTTCGCGTAGGCGCAGCATCGGCGCCGATTGCCCGACCAGTCGGGTGCTCAGCTCATTACGATCGCTCAGGGCCAGACGCAGGCTGCGGTTGTCCAGCACCAATCGGCGCAAGGCCAACGCGCGACGTACGCTGTCGAGCAGCGCGTCACTGGCGAAAGGTTTTTCCAGAAAATCATAGGCCCCGGCGCGCATGGCTTGCACCGCCAGCGGCACATCACCGTGACCGGTGATCAGCAGCACCGGCAGCTCCGGGTCCTGGGCGTGAAGCTCGGTCAGCAGTTCGATACCGTCCATGCCGGGCATACGGATGTCACTGACCACCACCCCTGGCCAGTCGCGTTCCAGTTGCCCGGCCAGACCCTTGGCTTCGGCGAGCGGGAGGATTTTCAGGCCGGCGAGATCCAGGGTCTGGCTCAGGGCCTGACGCAGGTGGGGATCGTCGTCGATCAACACCACCTGGATGCGGTTGTCGATGGTCATGCACTTCGGTCCTCGGACGGTTGCAGGCTCACGCCCGGTGCGCCTGGGCGCAACTTCAGGGTAATCAGGGCGCCGCCTTCCTTGTGATTGGAGAACGACAGTTCACCGCCAAAGGCGCGCATCAGGGTCTCGCAGATCGCCAGCCCCAACCCGAGCCCCTGAGTGCGGGTCTTGGTGGTATAGAAGGGCTCGCTGGCACGACCCAGTGCCTCCAGGCAGAACCCGGGGCCATTGTCGCGAATGTACAGATTGACGCCGTCGGCGGTGGATTGGGCACTCAACCAGAGTTTACGCGGCGGGCCTTTTTCCGTCAGGGCATCGAGGGCATTGGCCAATAGATTGCCGAGCACTTGGCGCAGACGGGTTTCCCCGGCCTCGACCCATAGGGTGGCGGCCGGCAAATCGCGAATCAATTCGACTTCCATGCTGCGTCGGCGTTTGGCCAGCAGCGCCAGGGCATCGTCCAGCGCCGGTTGCAAGGCGACACTTTCCGGAGCGTGACGATCGCGCCGGGCGAAGGCGCGCAAGTGAGCAATGATTGAGGCCATGCGCCCGGTCAGTTCGCTGATCAACTTGAGGTTGCCGCGGGCATCGTCGGTGCGCTGGTGATCCAGCAGTACTTCGGCGTTCTCCGCGTAACTGCGGATCGCTGCCAGCGGTTGATTGAGTTCGTGGCTGATGCTCGCCGACATCGTGCCCAGTGCCGACAACTTGCCGGCCTGCACCAGATCGTCCTGGGCGCGCACCAGTTCCTGTTGGGCCTGTTCGCGCTCGAGCACTTCCTCTTTCAATCGTCGGTTGAGGCCTTCCAGGTCGCTGGTGCGCTCGGCTACCCGGCCTTCCAGTTCGTGACGGGCCTTGGCTTCGAAAGCGATCCGCTCCAGGTAATGGCGTCGGCGCTGCATCATCAGACCGAGCAACAGCATCAACACCAACAGTGTCGCGCCACCGATGGCAACCACTGTGCGCACCGGGCGATCGATCAGGGTCCGTGGGGCGAGAATGCTGACGTTCCAGCCGGTTTCTCCGATCTGTTGGGTCTGAGTCATCCAAGCGTCGGGGTTGAGATCCAACGGTTTTGGATCGCGGGTTGGGTAGGGTTGAATCGCGATGATGGCCTTGCGCTCTTCTTCACTTAATGGTCGGGTCAAACGGAATCGCCACTCAGGCCGCGAAGTGAGAATGACCACGCCGTTATGGTCCGTCAGCAGCAGTTGTTCCGGGGTTTTGCCCCACAGGCTTTCGGTATGGTCCAGGTCAACCTTGACCACCAGCACGCCGAGAATTTTTTCGCCATTGCGCACTGCCGCAGCGAAGAAGTAACCGCGTTTGGCCGAGGTGGTACCCAACCCGAAAAAACGTCCCAGCCGTCCGGCCATGGCTTCGCTGAAATAGGGCCGGAAGGAAAAGTTACGCCCGACGAAACTGTCGTGTTTGTCCCAGTTGGACGCGGCCAGAGTCTTGCCCGTGGTGTCCATCAGGTACATGACCTCGGCACCGGTCTGGGCGCTGATATTTTTCAACAAACGGTTGGCGTTGCCCTGGGTGACACTATCGTCGGGTGCGCCAAGGACGGCTCGCAGGGCCGGTAGATCACCGAGGATCTGCGGCAATACTTCATAACGGTGCAGGGTGCCCAGCAGGGTGGCGACGTAGAGATCGAGGGTCTGGCGGTTCTGCCCGGCCAGTTCGCTACGGTAGTAGCGCTCTGCCAGATGCTCCAGCGGCCACAGCAACGGCGCCAGGCACAGCGCAAGCAGAGCCAGGCTGCGCCAGCGGGGTCTGCGAGGAAGGGTCGAAGTCATGAGCATCAAACGCCTGTGGGTACAGGCGCATTATGCCTAGGCTTGCGAGTGCAGTCTGCGCACCGCGGGTAAGGAGTCTAGTCGGGTGAAAATTCACACAGCGTTTCAGGAAAATACGTCAGCGTCCTTGAAAAACGCGGCGGCCTGATCTTTTCCGGACAGTTGTGGTGCCTCGTCCAGTTGCCAGTCGATGGCCAAGTCCGGGTCGTCCCAGCGAATGCTGCGTTCAGCCGCTGGCGTGTAGTAGTCAGTGGTTTTATAGAGGAACTCGGCAAAATCGCTCAACACCACGAAACCGTGGGCGAAACCTTCCGGGACCCACAATTGGCGATGGTTATCGGCGCTAAGGCGCACGGCGACCCATTTGCCGAAATGTGGCGAGCTACGGCGGATGTCCACGGCAACATCCAGTACTTCACCAACGGTCACGCG
>DQGF01000269.1:4478-7927 GCA_003525045.1 Pseudomonas sp.
CAACTGTCACGCGAACCAGTTTGCCCTGGGTGTTTTCCAGCTGGTAATGCAGGCCGCGCAGCACGCCTTTCTGCGAGCGGGAATGGTTGTCCTGAACGAATTGTGTGTCCAGCCCCGTCGCTTCTTTAAACGCCTTGGCATTGAAGCTTTCGTAAAAGAAGCCGCGCTCGTCACCAAATACCTTGGGTTCGATGATCAAGACACCGGGCAGGTCGGTGGTGACTACATTCATGGGGTTCTCCGGCAATAAACGTTGAAGGCCGACATTCTTGCGCAAGGTGCCGGCCGAAGCGAGTGCTGTAAGTCTTCAAGCAATCAAATTCTTGAAAAGCACGCTGTCATTGCCAACCGTGGAAGGGGGTTGCGTATCGGCCCAACCAGTGGCGATATAAGCGCCTAATAACATTTCAGGGGTCCTTTTGTATGCCGCTCGCCACGTTGATTCATCGCGCCAGTCTGCCCTGCCCGCAAGTGTCGATGGAGCAAGCGCTGGAGCTGCTCGAAGGACATTATGGGCTGGCCGGCAGGTTGCAGGCCCTCGGCAGCCAGCAGGATCTCAACTTTCGCGTTGACAGTGACCAAGGGCGATTCGTCCTGAAAATTTGCCGTGGCGATTATTCGGCGCTGGAGCTGCAAGCCCAGCATGCGGGGCTCAGGCATTTGGCTGAACAACCCGCCGCACAGGTGCCACGGGTGATCCCTGCCGAAAATGGTGCAGACCTGCTTACCCTGGAAGTCGGCGGCCAATCGGTGCATGTGCGCCTGCTCGATTACATCGAAGGCCAGTCGCTCACGCACCTGGATCACCTGCCCGGTTCAGTGGTGGCCGGGTTCGGTCGGCTTTGCGGCGAAATGGATCTGGCACTGACCGGTTTCGATCATCCGGGCCTCGAGCGCACGCTGCAATGGGACGCCCGCCATGCCAAGGCGTTAATCGCCCATTTGCTGCCCATCATCACGGACGATCAGCAACGCCTGCTGATCGCCGATGTGACCGAACGCGCCGAGCGCCATTTACTACCGCTTGTGGATAAGTTGCCGGTGCAGGCCATCCACATGGACATCACAGACGACAACGTGGTCTGGCAGCGCGATTCGCAGCGCCAATGGCAATTGCAGGGCGTGATCGATTTCGGCGACCTGGTTCGCACCTGGCGCATCATTGATCTGTCGGTGACTTGCGCGGCGTTGTTGCATCACGCCGGTGGCGATCCTTTCTATGTCCTGCCGGCGGTCCAGGCTTATCACGCGGTCAATCCGTTGCAGCCTGCAGAACTTCTGGCGCTCTGGCCGCTGATTGTCGCGCGGGCGGCGGTGCTGGTGCTCAGCGGCGAGCAGCAGGTCAGTATCGATCCGGGTAATGAATACAGTCGCGACAACCTGACCCATGAGTGGGAAATTTTCCGCGTTGCCACGTCGGTGCCGTTGGAATTGATGGAAGCGGCAATCCTGGCTTCTGTCGGCCAGAGCCTGCCGGATATCGGTAGTGAAGGCTTCGCACCGCTGCTGCCAAGTCTGGTAGGGCGTGAATTTGCGTTGATCGACCTGGGTGTCCTCAGCCCGCATTTCGAGGCCGGTAACTGGGAGCAGGAAGGGATCGATCAGCGCCTGTTGACCGAAGCTGCTGCGACTCATGGTCTGGCGGCCAGCCGTTATGGACAATATCGGCTGTCTCGTACCCGTCCGGACAGCGCCACTGAGCCGGACACTTGCCCGTTGCACGTAGAGCTGCGAGTGCCCCACGGCACGGCGGTCGAATCACCTTTTGCCGGTGTCGTTCATCAACCGGCGCCAAACGTGTTGCAACTGGACGGCCCGCAATTGAGCGTGCGGTTGTGGGGCGTGACGCCGTCGCTGCACTCCGGCGCGGCGCTGGTCAAAGGCCAGGTGCTGGGCTCGGTCAGCGGGCCGTTGGTGGTGCAGCTGTGGCGAGGCACTTCGTTCGATGCTCCGCTCTTTTGCATGCCATCGCGCGCCGCCGCCTGGCAAGCGTTGTGCCCGTCGCCAGCGGCGTTGCTGGGGTTGGCCTGCGATGCGCAAGAAGAACTCGATTCGCAGACATTGCTGGCGCGCCGCGAGGCCAGTTTCGCCCGCACCCAAAAACACTATTACGTCGATCCGCCGCGCATCGAACGCGGTTGGCGCAATCACCTGATCGACATGCAGGGCCGGTCCTACCTCGACATGCTCAACAACGTCGCGGTACTCGGCCACGGCCACCCGCGCATGGCCGCGGTCGCCAGCCGTCAGTGGTCACTGCTCAACACCAACTCGCGGTTCAACTACGCGGCGATTGCCGAGTTCTCCGAGCGCTTGCTGAAGCTGTCGCCGGACTCCATGGACCGCGTATTCCTGGTCAACAGCGGCAGCGAGGCCAATGACCTGGCGATCCGCCTGGCGTGGGCCTACAGCGGCGGGCGCGATATGCTCAGCGTGCTGGAGGCCTATCACGGCTGGACAGTGGGAGCGGACGCGGTCTCGACCTCGATTGCCGACAACCCCAAGGCGTTGAGCAGCCGTCCGGACTGGGTACATCCGGTGACCGCGCCGAACACCTATCGCGGCGAATTCCGCGGTGCCGGCAGCGCACCGGACTATGTGCGCAGCATCGAGCACAACCTGGCAAAAATTGCCGGGCAGAAACGCCAACTCGCCGGTTTCATCTGTGAACCGGTGTACGGCAACGCCGGCGGAATCTCGCTGCCGCCGGGCTACTTGAAACAGGTCTACGCGCTGGTTCGCGCCCAGGGCGGCGTGTGCATTGCCGACGAAGTGCAGGTCGGTTACGGGCGCATGGGCAAATTCTTCTGGGGGTTTGAAGAGCAGGGCGTGGTGCCGGATATCATCACCATGGCCAAAGGCATGGGCAACGGCCAGCCACTGGGCGCGGTCATCACCCGCCGGGAAATCGCCGAAGCGCTGGAGGCCGAGGGCTACTTCTTCTCGTCGGCCGGGGGCAGTCCGGTCAGTTGCCAGATCGGCATGGCAGTGCTGGATGTGATGGAAGAAGAAAAACTGTGGGAAAACGCCCAGGTCGTGGGCGGGTATTTCAAGCAGCGTCTTGAGGCGCTGATCGATATTCATCCGCTGGTGGGCGCCGTACATGGTTCCGGTTTCTATCTGGGCGTCGAGTTGATCCGCGACCGTGAAAGCCTGGAACCGGCAACCGAAGAAACCACGGCGCTGTGTGATCGGCTCCGTGAATTGGGGATCTTCATGCAGCCGACCGGCGATTACCTGAACATCCTCAAGATCAAGCCGCCGATGGTGACCTCGCGGCAGAGTGTGGATTTTTTTGTCGACATGCTGGCGAAGGTGTTGGATGAAGGTTTGTAGCATTTGATATCGCCTTCGCGGGCAAGCCTCGCTCCTACGGATTTGCGTCGTCGCGAAATATGCACACGACATAAACCCGTAGGAGCGAGGCTTGCCCGCGAAGGCGTCATCAA
>DQGF01000041.1 GCA_003525045.1 Pseudomonas sp.
GCGAGCAAGCTTGCTCCTACAGTGTCCGTGTCGAATTTACGGGTGTGTGACCAGTTCCTTTGGTGGGGCGATGCTCCTTGCGTTGGGGTTGAGGATCAGTTGCGCGGCTTTTTCGGCAATCATCAGCGTAGGCGAACAGGTGTTGCCCGAGGTGATGCGCGGCATGATCGAGGCGTCGGCGATGCGCAGGCCCGGGATGCCGTGGACGCGCAGCTCGGCATCGACCACTGCGTCCGCGTCGTTGCCCATGCGGCAGGTGCCGACCGGATGGAAGATGGTGGTGCCGATTCGCGCGGCGGCTTCGTGCAATTGTTCTTCGCTGCGCAAGCTGTCGCCGGGCAGGTATTCGACCGGCTTGAAGGCTTGCAGCGCCGGAGCCGACACGATGCGCCGGGTCAGGCGAATGGCATCGGCCGCGACCCGCAAATCCTCCGGATGGCTTAAATAATTGGGCTGGATCAGCGGTGCTTCCTGGGGATCAGCGGAGCGAATTTCCACCCGGCCCCGGCTTTGCGGACGCAGATCGCAGACCGATGCAGTGAACGCGGGGAAGGCGTGCAAGGGTTCGCCGAAGCGCTCCAGGGACAGCGGCTGCACATGGTATTCAAGATTCGCCGAAGTCTGCTCCGGCCCCGATCGGGCAAAAGCGCCGAGTTGGCTTGGCGCCATGGACAGCGGGCCGCTGCGGTCATACAGGTAGCGCAGGCCCATGCCCATCTTGCCCCACAGGCTGCCGGCGATCTGGTTCAGGGTGCGGGCGTTTTCCAGTTTATAGATCATTCGCAGTTGCAAGTGATCCTGGAGGTTGCCGCCGACACCGGGCAGTTCATGGGCGACGCCGATGCCCAGGCGTTGCAGCAGCGGGCGCGGGCCGATCCCGGAGCGTTGCAGGATGCTGGGTGAACCGACAGAGCCGGCGCACAGCACGATTTCCTGGCGCGCCTTGAAGGTTTTCGGCTGGCCTTGCCAGCGTGCACTGACCGCAGACGCGCGGCCGTTTTCCAGCAGCACGCGGTCGACTTCGACGTCGGTCAACACGGTAAGATTGGGGCGGTTGCGAATCGGTTTGAGAAACGCCTTGGCCGCGTTCCAGCGGATCCCGGCCTTCTGATTGACCTGGAAGTAGCCACAGCCTTCGTTGTCGCCCTGGTTGAAGTCTTCGATGCTGGCGATGCCGCTTTGCTCGGCTGCCCGCTGGAAGGCATCGAGAATCGGCCACGACAGCCGTTGACGCTCGATCCGCCATTCGCCCGCGGCGCCATGAAACTCAGAGTCGCCGGCAAAGTGGTTTTCGCTTTTCTTGAACAACGGCAGCACATCGTTCCAGCTCCAGCCGGGATTACCCTCGGCGGCCCAGCCATCGTAGTCGCCGGCCTGGCCGCGCATGTAGATCATGCCGTTGATCGAGGAGCAGCCACCGAGCACCTTGCCCCGCGGGTAACTCAGGGCGCGGCCTTGCAGACCGGGTTGTGCTTCGGTCTTGAAGCACCAGTCGGTGCGCGGGTTGCCGATGCAGAACAGATAACCTACGGGGATGTGAATCCACGCATAGTTGTCGCGGCCGCCGGCTTCGAGCAGCAGCACCCGGTGCTGCGGGTCAGCCGACAGCCGATTGGCCAGCAAACACCCGGCCGGCCCGGCCCCGACCACGATGTAGTCGAATTCATCAAGGGAAGTCTGCATCCCTGACCTCGTAGTGTTGTTCTTGTTGTCGGTCATCCTAGTTGTTAGCTTTCGTCAAAAGAATGTTAGTTTTTACCCACCTGCTGTGCGTTTTTAAACACCTGGCTTCAAGGATGATTCATGTTCGATTGGAATGACCTGCGGTTTTTTCTCGAATTGCAGCGCAGCGGGCGTTTGCTCACCGCCGCCCGCCGTTTGAACACCACCCACGCCACCGTGGCCCGGCACATCGAGGCCATCGAAAAGAGCCTGGGCACCGCGTTGTTCGTCCAGCACGCCCAGGGCTACGAGTTGACCCCGGCCGGCGAAGCGCTGCTCAAACACGCCGAAGCCATGGAAAACGTCGCCTTGCTGGCCCAGGAAGAGATCACCCAATCCACGGCGCCGCTGGGCAAGATTCGGGTCGGGGTCACGGAGGGCCTGGGCATCATGTTCCTCGCCAGTCGCATGAACGGCCTGTTCGAGCGTTATCCGGGACTGGAAGTGGAACTGGTGGCGGTGCCGCGCTTCGTCAGCATCCTCAACCGCGAAGCCGAGATCAGCATCCATCTGGAACGCCCGGCCGCCGACATGCTGGTCACCCGCAAACTCACCGACTATCGCCTGGCGCTCTATGCCAGCCAGGACTATCTGGACCGCTCGCCACCGCTGCACAGCCGCGAAGACCTCGGCCGCCACGCCTGGATTGGCTACGTCGACGACTTGCTGTTCAGCCAGGAACTGATGTTCCTCAACAGCTTCTGCCGCAACCCGCATGTGGTGTTCCACAGCACCAGCGTCATCGCCCAGCACCAGGCCGCGCGCTCCGGGTTGGGCATCGCTGTGTTGCCGTGCTACATGGCCAGTGCCGATCCCGGTCTGGTGCCGTTGTTGCCGGAAGAAAGCATCCTGCGCAGCTACTGGATCAGCACGCGGCGCGAGTTGCACAAATCCGTGCGGCTGCGGGTGTTGTGGGATTACGTGGTGCAGCTCTGTGAGAGCGAACAGGCTCTATTGCTGGGCCCCGACCCCCTGTAGGAGCGAGGCTTGCTCGCGAAAAACCCGAGGGCGACGTGTTCATCCAGACAGCACGCGTCATCGTTGACGTTCTTCGCGAGCAAGCTCGCTCCTACAAGGTAGCGGTGGCCAGGATTCAGGGAAGGATTTCGAACGCGGTGCTGGCCAGGCGTTCACCGTTCACCAGAATGTGCACGGCGTGCCTGCCTGCGTAATGCCGGCGGGTGGTGAGTTCCTTGATGTGCTGGCCTCGGGCAATGGACTCGCTGGCCTTGCCCGGCAGCGCCAGGGCCTTGAGCTTGAATACCTTCGCCGAGGTACTGCCATTGGCTTTGACGTAATCGATGGCGTAGTCGATCACCAGTCGCTGACTGTCCGGCACCGTGGATTTCACGGTAAAGGACAGGCTGATTTTTTCTCCCAGGCGAATCACCGGCGGTTCCACCTTCGTCCCGATGATCTCGACCTCAGGCTTGCCGCCGGCGCCAATGATTGCCAGCGCCCGCGGGTTGCCCTGCTTGATCAGGCTGCGCAGGGCATGTCTGGCGATCCATGCGGTGTGCTTGTTTTCCAGTGACCAGCCTTCGATCAGGTCCAGCACCCATTCGGGATAGTCTTTGGTGATGTCGTTGAGGTGGTTGGCCACCGATTTGCGCACATACAGGCTGTCGTCGGCCTTGAGGTTGTCGAGGATTGCGGCTGCCAGGGTCGGGTCGGTCTGGATCTGCTCCAGGCGAAACGACCACGGCAGACGCGGTCGGCTGCCTTCGCTGGCCAGGCGCCGGACATGTTCGTTGGCATCCAGGGACCAATCGTGCATCAGCGCCAGCGTGGGTTTGATATCGCTGCGCAGAAAATGCCGGATAGCGAACTCCGATGAACCGAACGCGGTGAAGTATTTGAGTGCGTCCATGGACTGCTCGAACGCGTGACCGCCATACATCGCAACGTAATGCGGCAACGCGATGCTGACGAAGCCGCTGTTCAGCCGCGGGGCGAGGGCGTAAAGCACCTCGAGCGTCTCTTCATAACTCAGCGGCAGCACCGCGTGCAGGCACTCGCTGACCCTGGCCATGCGTTGCATGATCGATAATTGCCCGAGGCCTTCGTTGGCCATTTTCAGGAAGGCCTTGGCGTTGAACGCGGGGTAGACCGCGGTCATCTCGTTGGCGATGTGCTGCAGGCGCTCGGCGTTGAAGATTTCCTTGAGGGCGGGGGCAGGTTGGTCAGCCATGGTGGATTCCTTTGAAATGATTGTTTAT
>DQGF01000507.1:0-158 GCA_003525045.1 Pseudomonas sp.
TAAACGCTGATACCCAGGCTGGCCGTCACGCTCAGGTCGTGACCGGCGATGTGCTGGGGCGCGCGGATGGCCTTGAGGAGTTTTTCGGCGATGCCCTTGGTCTGCTGGGGGTGGCGGATATCGGCGAGGATCACCACGAATTCGTCGGAACCGTAGCG
>DQGF01000507.1:455-588 GCA_003525045.1 Pseudomonas sp.
AATTCGTCGGAACCGTAGCGAAACACCGAGTCGGATTCGCGCACTGTGGCCACCAGATTGCGCCCGACCTGTTTGAGCATTGCGTCACCGGCCGGATGGCCCAGGGCGTTGTTGATGCGCTTGAAGCGGTCGA
>DQGF01000507.1:885-5876 GCA_003525045.1 Pseudomonas sp.
TTGATGCGCTTGAAGCGGTCGAGCCCGAGAAACATCACCGCCAGTTGCTTGTCATGACGCCGGGACAGGGCCAACGACTGGTTCAACCGGTCACCCAGCAACGTTCTGTTGGGCAGCTCGGTCAGCACGTCGTACTGCAACAGATGCGACACCTTGAGCAGTTCGTGAACCCGGGCCTCGATGGTTTGCTCCAGGCTCAGGACCTTCATCGCCGCGTCCTGGGTCATCTGCCATTTCCAGGTCAGGGCACTGGCCATCTGCCGGATTTCCAGGCTGTCGAAGGGTTTTTTCAGCACCAGCAACTGGTCGCCGAATTCCAGGCGTTCGGCTATGTCTTCCCAGCTGTAATCGGAATAGGCGGTGCACAGCGCAATTTGCAGGTGCGGGTCGGCCTTCCACAGCTGTTCGATGGTTTCCAGACCGTCCCAGCCCGGCGGCATGCGCATGTCGATGAACGCCATGGCATAAGGTTGACCTTCGGCCAGTGCGCACTGGACCCGCTCGAGGGCTTCCTGACCCTGATAGGCCGAGTCGAGTTGGAACGTCAGGCGATCGAGCTGCGGCGTGCCGAACAAGGCTTTTTCCGTGCCGGCGAGGGTCTGTTCACCTTCGGGCTCCGGGCCCAGGATCTTGCGAAAATCCTCATGAATCGAGGGCGTATCGTCGATGATCAGGATGCGCCGGTTGGTCCGCACGAAAGGGGTTTTCATCCCTTGTCCTCCGTGAAGCGTTGCGGGTTGTCCAGAATCGGCCCGATGTCATGGCTCGCAGGCACGATGCTGCCGGCCTTCAGCAACTCGGCGGCCTGCTGGCTGCTGACGGCTTTGCTGAAGTAATAACCCTGGGCGTTCATCGGTGAGCCGGTGGCCATCAGCGAGCTGCGCTGCTCCTGGGTTTCAACGCCTTCGGCAATGATGCCGATCCCTACCTCCCGGGCGAAGTTGATGATGGCGCGCAGGGTGTTCGCGCTGGCCGGGTCGCGGGCAGCGGTGTCGATGAAGGCCTGGGCGAGCTTCAGGTGATTGACCTGGTAGGTCTTGAGGTAATCGAACGAGGAATACTCGGTGCCAAAATCATCGATGGCGATCTTCACCCCCAGCTCTCGCAGGCGTGGCAGCACATCGTTGTGGGTCCATTTGGTCTGGGCCAGCGTCGCTTCGGTGACGTCGAAGCGCAGGTCCCAGGGGCACAGTTCCCAGCGTGCGGTGGTGCGCAGCACGTCATAGATCAGTTCGGGACCACTCTTGAGTTGGGCCAGGGACAGCTTGATCGCAATCACCGGAGGTGCCATGCCTTCGTCGCGCCACTGGCGCATTTGCCTACAGGCGCGATTCAGCACCCAGTGACCGAGGGCGACGATGGTGCCGGTCTTTTCCGCTGCGGGCAGAAACACCGAGGCTTCCAGCAATCCGCGCTCGGGGTGGTTCCAGCTGACCTGGGCTTCCATGCCGAGGATCTTGCCGCTGCTCAGGTCTACTTCCGGCCAGTAATGCAGCTCAAGTTCCTCGTGTTCGATGGCTTCGCGCAAGTCGCTGGCGATGGCCATGCGTTCGACCACCTCCTGATTGATCTCCTCGGAGTGAAAGTGATACTGGTTGCGCCCCTTTTCCTTGGAGCGATACAGCGCCATGTCGGCCTGGGTCAGCAAGCCGTCGGCGCTGGTGCTGGCCGCGCTGTACGTGCTGATGCCGATACTGACCGAGACCCGCACATCATTGCCGGCCAGGGCGTAGGGCGCCACCAGCGCATCGCGGACCTTGGCGGCCAGGGAGGCGGAGTGGGTCGGATCACTGACATCCAGCTGCAAGATCGCGAACTCGTCACCGCCGAGGCGCGCGACTACATCGTTTTCCCGCACACAGGCCTTGATCCGGTGCGCCACCTCTTGCAGCAGCAGGTCGCCCACCGGATGACCCAGGGTATCGTTGATGCGTTTGAAGTGGTCCAGGTCCAGGTAAAACATGGCAAAGGTGGCCGCCCCCCGTCGTGCGGCAGCGAACGCCTGGTGCAGCCGCTCGATCAGCGTCGCGCGGTTGGCCAGCCCGGTCAGCCCGTCGGTGCGGGCCAGCAGGGCGATTTTCTCTTCGGCCAGCTTGCGTTCGGTGATGTCAATGATGATGCCTTCGACTTCCAGCAAGCGGCCTTCATTGTCGCGCACCGGGATGTAGCGGTTTTCCACCCAGCGCCAGGCGCCATTGGCGGTGCGCATCCTGAACTCGATGGAGGCGCCCGCCGCATGGCGGTCGAGCACCCGGGCCATGGCGGTGTCGACCTTCGGTTGATCGTCGGGATGGATCAGTTCCCGGGCCCAGTTGGCCGAGGCCACGAGATTTGCTGCGATATGACCGTACTTGGTGATGTTGTGGGAGATGTACATCAGCGGAAACGACGGCTCGCCCCGCAGCCGATAGAGAATGGTCGGGCTGTTCTGCACAATGATGTTGGCATCGGACAGCTCCCGGGTGCGCTCCTCGACCGCTTGCTCCAGCAGCGACATCTTCAGCGCCGCGTCTTCGGTCATCTGCCACTTGGCGGTCAGCGCGCTGGCCATCTGGCGGATTTCGATGGCATCGAAGGGTTTTTTCAGAATCAGCAAGCGATCGCCCAGTTCCAGGCGCTCGTCGATGTCTTCCCAGGAATAGTCGGAATAGGCGGTGCAGAGCGCCACTTGCAGCTTGGGATCGACCTGCCACAGCCGTTCGATGGTCTCCAGACCGTCCCAGCCCGGGGGCATGCGCATGTCGATGAAGGCCATCGCGTAGGGCAGGTCGTTGGCCAGCGCCGTCTCGACCTTGTCCAGTGCTTCGAGGCCCTGAAACGCCGAATCGAGCAGGAAACTTTGCAGCGATAGTGCCGCAGAAGTGCCGAACAGGGCATTTTCAGCGCTGGTCAGGCTGTCGTCATCGAACGCGGGCGGGCTGAGGATCTTGGCGAAGTCCGCATGAATCGAGGCGGTATCGTCGACGATAAGAATCCGCCGGTTGGTCCGCGCCAGCAGCGCGTTCATCGACATGTACCGGGACCGGCAGCGGTTTGGTGCGGCGTGCTCATAGGGGGCATCCTTATCCCTGATCACCTGACCGAACGTACAGATTATGGATCCGAGTCAGCTGAGCATAGTCCTCTGTCCGGGACTTCGCGCTACTGAATGTCCGGAATGATTTCGCGGATCACGTTGAAAATCATCTAGCCTGTAGGTCAGGCTCCGACAATAGGGGATGTTTGTCCGGATCCTGACAGCGATACCGCCGTTTCACTTGAGGTGACGCCATGGAAGAGCAACTCCCCACGACTTTGACCGATAAACCCAAAGTGCTGCTGGTCGATGATGAGGAGTCGATCCTCAACAGCCTGCGTCGCCTGTTACGCGGCCAACCCTACGACGTGCTGCTGGCCACCAGCGGTGCCCAGGCCCTGGAAATCATGGCGCAACAGCCCATCGACCTGGTGATGAGCGATGCGCGCATGCCCAATATGGACGGCGCTACGCTGCTGGCCCATATCCATCAGCGCTACCCCGACACCACCCGGATCATGCTGACCGGTTACGCCGATCCGACGGCCATTATCAAAGCCATCAATGAAGGGCAGATTCATCGGTACATCAGCAAACCCTGGCACGATGAGGACATGCTGCTGACGTTGCGACAATCTCTGGCCTATCAGCATTGCGAGCGTGAACGCTTGCGCCTGGTGCAGGAGACGTGGGACCAGAATGAAAATTTGAAGCTGCTCAATGCCACCCTGGAAAGACACGTCGCCTCCCGTACCGCCGAACTGCAGCAGACTGCCGACATGCTCGACCTGGCCTACGAAGAGCTCAAGCACAGCTACGTCACCGGCACCGAGGTGTTCTCGTTGCTGGCCAACCTGCGGTTGCCGCCGGCCAAACAGACCAACCGCCAGATCATCGAACTGGTGCGGGTCTACTGCCAACGGCATGACCTGGATGAAGGCACCCGTCGCGACCTGACCATGGCCGCGGCGCTCTACAACATCGGCAAACTGAGCTGGACCGACCGCATGATCACCGCGCCGGCGGATCTGCTGCATCACAACGATCGGGAGCGCTATCGCGGTTATCCGAAACAGAGCGAGTCGCTGTTGATGACGCTCGATCCGATGAAGGATGCGGCGCGTCTGATTCTTCACCATCAGGAGCGCTGGGATGGCAACGGCTTTCCCGACCGGCTCAAGGGCGAGGCGATTCCGTTCGGTTCACGGCTGCTGAAACTGGCGGTGGATTTCATCGAACTGCAGCGCGGACTGATTCTTGAGCGGCAGATGAACAGTGATGAAGCACTGGTCTATATCCGCAGCTATGCGGGGCGACTCTATGATCCCGGGATGGTGGAGGATTTCATTCAGGTTTGTGCTGCGTACCTGAGCGATGTCTCGCTGGCCGATCCTTCGGTCAAGGTGTTGACCACACGGGAAGTGGCGGCGGGCATGATCCTGGCGCGCAACCTCAATGCCGACAACGGCATGCTGCTGCTCAATGCCGGCAAGGTGTTGAACGCGGCGCTGGTGGAAAAGCTGATCGCCTTCGAAGCCATGGAAGGGGCGAAGTACAGCATCTTTGTGAAGATCCCGGCACCGCTCGCTCCTACAGGGGGGCAGTGCTCTGCAGATGTTTTTCGGCGTGACGACGCCTCGACACTCATGTGATCCTTGCACCTTTGCATCCAAGGCCATTGTTGACCCATGACACCTGCATCCGCCGCTTCCCCCGACATCATTCGAATCGCCGCCGCCCTGTTGATCGGTCCAGACGGCCGCACTCTGCTGGTCCGCAAGCGCGGCACCGAAGCCTTCATGCAACCTGGCGGCAAGATCGAAGCCCCTGAGCAGCCTATCCATGCTCTGGCCCGCGAACTGGCTGAAGAATTGGGATTGCTCATCGATCCGGCGCACGCCACCTACCTGGGGCAATTTTCGGCACCGGCCGCCAACGAGCCGGGCTATGTCGTCCAGGCCGAACTCTTTCAGCT
>DQGF01000194.1:0-2646 GCA_003525045.1 Pseudomonas sp.
TCCTGGATAGTTGAGGACAAACTGGACATGCGCCTTCACCCCAGTGGCCAAGGTCGCATCGTCCGCGGTGAAGTAGGGGCTGTGATTATTCGGGACCTTCTGCATGTCCTGGTTTTCAGGCGTTGCCCCAAGAAACACGAACAGGCCAGGCACCTTCTCTGCATAGAAGGAAAAATCCTCACTCGGCGAGAGCGATGATTCCAGCCGCTCGACCTTGCCCGGCGCAGCCAGCTCCAGTGCGGGCACCATGGCTTCGGTCAGCGCAGGATTATTGGTGGTGACCGGGGCAATGTTCACCAGTAACAGGTTGGCCTTGGTCTCATAGGCGCTGGCAATGCCGTTCACCAGCGGCGGCATCTTCTGCAGCATGGTGTTGCGTATCGAGGCGTTATTGGTGCGAATGGTGCCAGTGAGTTCGACCGTCTCGGGAATGATATTGCTCGCCGAGCCGCCATTGATCGTGCCGACACTGATGACGCCCATGCCCTTGGTCATGTCTATCCGCCGACTGACCAGTGTCTGCAGGCCGCCGATGATGTTCTCGCTGGCGATTATCGGGTCCACACCGCTCCACGGTGCCGAGCCGTGGGTCTGCTGGCCTTTGATGGTGATGCGGAAGGCGTCGTTGCTGTTGAGCACAGTCCCGGATTTGTAATACAGGTGGCCGGTCGGGTAACCGGCCATGACATGAACCCCGAAGATTGCCTCAACCTTCGGCGAGTCCAATGCCCCGTCGCGGATCATCGCCCGCGCGCCGATCACCGCGTCTGCCTGGAACTCATCCACGTCGGCGGCGCCTTCTTCGGCCGGCTGGAAAAGAAAAACCACCGTTCCGGCGACCTCGTTGCGATGCTCCGCAAGTACCTTGGCCGCGCCCAGGAGCATCGCTGTGTGCGTGTCATGCCCACAGGCGTGCATGACCGGCACCGTTTCCCCCCGGCGTACGCCGGTTGCCTTGCTGGCGAACGGCAAGCCGGTCATTTCCTTGACGGGGAGGGCATCCATGTCAGCGCGCAAGGCCACCACAGGGCCGGGTTTGCCGCCCTTGAGTACGCCAACCACGCCGGTCTTGCCGATGTGGGTGCGCACCTCCAGCCCCAGTGCCTTGAGCTGCTGCGCAACCAGTTCCGAGGTTTTTACCTCCATATTTCCCAGCTCGGGGTTCTGGTGAATGGTGTGGCGCAGCTCGATGACGTCCTGGTTGACTGAGGCGACGGCTGGGTCGACCCAACTGAAATCGGAGGCTTGGCAGAAGGCTGCCGAAAAGGTGCTCAAAAGAGCAATGCCCAAAGGCAATGATGGTACACGCATGATGAGTTTCCACTGAGGCTTGATTGTTGCTCGGTAGGAGTGGTGCTGTGAGCGTCGCACAGGGTAGGACGGGGTGGGGATACCAACAAGTTGAGGTAACCGGTAATCGCACGGTTTTGGCATTGAGGCCAATCACAACAACGAAGATGAATGGATTACTCAGCCGACGCTGTCCTTGAGCACCTTGGCCTTGTCGTTTAGCGACTCGCTTGCTTGCTAAGGCCGCCAGTCTAATAGCTGGCCCTCTCGGCCAGAGGCCTTGAGCAAGCATTCGCGAAAATCCAGAACGGCATTGTCGATGTAGGGCTCATCGCGCCAACAGATACCGATGGAACCTTCAGCGTCCATCTCAAAATCCAGAGCTTTGACCAGACCGCGATGGGTGAAATGCTTGGCGACCCGGCCAGAGGCTACCGAGAGCATGTCGCTGGTTTGCAGCAGCCACAAATTTGCCATGAGCGATGACGACTCGACCCGACTTGGCAAGGGTTTGAGCCCTGCATTGCTCAGGGCTGAGTCCAGCCGCTGGCGAATGGGCGTACCCTCGGGCCAGAGTATCCAGTCGAAGGCCAAGAGATCATCCCAGTTGAGGTGCGATTTCAAGGTCAACGGGTGCCCGGGACGGGCTATGACCTGCGTGGGTTCACGAAACAGCATCTGGCTGTTCAGCGTGGGCCGGGGCTGATAGCTGTCGAGGCGTCCAACCACCAGGTCCAGATGGCCAAGTTCCAACCGCTCGAGCAATACATTCATGGTGCTCTCTTGCAAAGAGACATGTGCCCGTGGGTGCATGGCCAGGAAGTGAGCGATGGCATCGGGTACCAGGCTTGGCGCCGCGGCAGGTGAAGTACCGACGGTGATGCTCGGAGCGTTGCCTTCCTTGAGCGCATCCATATTGTTCTGGGCCCGCTCCATTTCGCTGAGGATACGCCGCACGTGGTTGATCAGCAGCTCACCCTGAGCGGTTGGGCGCAATCCCCGAGCGTGGCGTTCGAACAGCGTGGCGCCTGCATCCTCTTCCAGATCCTTGAGCCATTTCGACAGTCCGGGTTGGGTGGTGTTAGCGGTACGGGCGGCGTCGCTGACACTCCCGGTTTCGGCAAGACTGATCAGCAGCTGCAGGTGTCTGAGGCGTAAACGGGTCGTCCAGGTCATAGTGCTCATATACGATAAAAAGTATGGGTACATCCGAAAATATCATTATTCGCGTAAGGGTGGCAGGTTTTTAATGGACCAACGCCGGGGGTCGCTGCATGCCAGCGCAACCTGCTTATCGCGCACAGCATGACTAACCGTTTTTACCAGGAGCCTTCTCATGAGCTACGTATTCGAGCG